>JAYTTG010000393.1:0-4628 GCA_043745175.1 Microbacteriaceae bacterium | reverse complement strand
CTGCGGTGCGTCGATCCGGGATGACCGCGGTTCGAACATTCTCACTGGACGACATCGAAACCTTCTCCGGTCAGGGCGACGAACCGTTCTTCGAGGCTGGGTTCTTCCACCGAGAATGCACGGATCCGCACTCCGGCCGCCTGCAGGGCCATGGCAATAATTTCGGGTTCGGCCGCTTGGTCGCGCACGGGAGCAAGCACCCAGGTCGCGGTGCCGTCTGAGTGCGACCGGTCGGCCGCGAGCCCGAGATGACGCAGCGTCTCGATCGCTGAATCCGCATCCGGAGTCAGTAGCCGCACGCGGGCGGTGTCGACTCCGCGAAGCTCTGCGAGGGTGCCCTGCGCGACGATGTTCCCGGCGCTCATTACCGCGGCGTGCG
The DNA here is from genome assembly GCA_043745175.1 of Microbacteriaceae bacterium. Taxonomy (GTDB): domain Bacteria; phylum Actinomycetota; class Actinomycetes; order Actinomycetales; family Microbacteriaceae; genus Lacisediminihabitans. Next base: position 4,249 of record JAYTTG010000393.1, on the reverse strand, counting down.
TACACATCTGGGCCACCTCACTGAGAAGATGACTCGACACGAACACCGTGATGCCCTCTGCAGCGAGCGCCCCCACGAGGCTGCGCACCTCACGGGTTCCCTGGGGATCGAGCCCGTTGGTCGGCTCATCGAGTACCAAAAGTTCTCGCGGACGCAAGAGGGCATTAGCAATTCCCAGCCGCTGCTTCATTCCGAGCGAGTAGGCGTGCACTTTCTTCTGCGCGGCATTACTCAACCCCACTCGTTCGAGGGCGGAGTCGATCCGCGCAGAGCGGCTGCGAGAGGAGGCATACCGGTCGGCGGAGTCGTAGCGTCGGAGGTTGTCAATTCCGGAGAGGTATGGATAAAACGCGGGACCCTCAACCAGCGCCCCCACGCGCGGGAGTACCGTGTGCAATCCGTCGGGCATGCGCTCCCCGAGCACTCGCACTGTCCCACTCGTCGGCTGCACCAGCCCCAGAAGCATCCGAATGCTCGTGGTCTTGCCCGATCCATTCGGCCCGAGGAACCCGAAGACGGACCCGCTCGGCACGGCAAGATCGATGGAGTTGACGGCCGTCTGCTGACCGAATCGTTTGGTGAGTCCCTCGCTCACGATCGCAAAATCGGGAGCTGCGACCGTCACTTGCCAGCAGCGAGCTGCAGTTGGGCCAGGGGTACGGAACCGACGAACACCCGGCCGTCGGTCGCAATGAAGAGGTTGACAAGAGAGGTCGAGAGCGCACGGCCGCCGGATACCTTGGTCGCGATCTGGGCCAGAAGGGCGTTGTCGGAAATCTCTTTCGGAACGGATGTCGCGGCGAACTCAGCGATCGAACCCCATCCAGTGCCCGTGATGGTGGGGACTTCGGCGACAAGCGAGCTCAAAGTCTTCTTTTCGCCGGTGGCCGTGTCCTGCGGCAACTTCTGCTCGACGACGGTGGCGCCGACCGGCGGGGTGAAGGTGAAGACGTTGGCGGCGGGAGTAGAGAACTCCACAGCACTGAAGCCCACTTGCAGCGCGGGGCTCTTTTGGCCCTTCGCCAGGACCGTGACCTCGAGCGGCAGACCTGTCTGGGAATCGACATCGATCGACACCGACGCGACGAGAGTGCTGAGAGACCTTGGCGTAAGTACCAGCGAATATGCGCTTCGATCGGCGACGGTGCGGTCAGTACCGACGGAAATCTTGGTGCTCGGGTCCGCACGATCGAGCAACTCTCTCGCCAATTCGGATGGATTGGAAACGTCGACACCGACGGCGGCAGTGATGCCGCTGAGTTTTGACCTAATCGAGGTGGTGAGGTCGGCGGGGATTGCTGCGTGAGTGGCGGTGTTCGTGTGAGAGTCGTAGGACCAAACCTCCACTCCATTGCTCACGAGGTTGCGCTCCGCCAGATTGTCTTCGAGCTGGACTCGCACCTTCTGGGGGTCACTGGCGACCTTCGAGCTGTCGACGAACACTCGCGCGGTGTGCGATCCGCTCACGAGACCGAGCGCACTGGTGAGGGCGCTACTCGATGCGCCCTTCGGCACGAAGTCCTCCATACCCTTGGGGACGGATGCTGACATCGAATCGATCATCGATTGCGACATGCCGGTGCTGAGGCTCAGCGCCGGCAGGCCGAGGTCGGAGGTCGACTGCACCGTGCCGGAGAAGTCGGTTCCCGCACTGTTAGCGACCATCAACAGCACCTGTTTGGCCGACCGCTCGGGCAACGGAGCAGCGGCACCCGCCTGCAGCGGTAGCACGATGACCCCCGCGACGACGACGGCGGGAACGACGATGGCTGGCAGCCACTTGACGATATTGCGAGGCACGGACGACAACCTTTTTCTCAGAAATACGGCGCTAAAACTTGACTAATACAGCCCCTAAGGTAAGCGGCGGAACTGACAATTTGCCGAGGCTGTGTGGATGCTGAGCCAGCTACCGAGGAACCGGTCAGGGACGATCATGCGGCGCACCGTGCTGCGGCTCATGCTTCTCTGGCGGACGCGTCCCGCTGAGGCCGATGGTGCCCTCACTCAACGATATGCTCCCGTACGAGGATGAAGGCCTAAAGCGGGGCGAGGGAATGGCGGCAACGATGAGGGAACCCGATCCCCTGCGCCGTGATCCGATCGCCGAGGCGAAACGACAGTGGGACGAACGGGGTTGGACGGATTCCTCGGGAGGAATGGCTGCGGTCACCGCCATCATGCGCACCCAACAAATTCTGCTCTCCCGCATCGACGGGGTGCTCAAGAGATTCGACCTCACCTTCGCCCGATTCGAGCTGCTCGCCCTCCTGAGTTTCGCCCGCTCCGGAACCCTGCCAATGGTCAAGGCAAGTGCCCGCCTGCAGGTCCATCCGACCAGCGTCACCAACGCGGTGGATCGTCTCGAGCGCGCGGGTCTCGTGCGCCGGGTCGCTCACCCCACCGATGGTCGCGGCACGCTCGTCGAGATTACTCCTGAGGGGCGAGTCCGAGCGCTCGCGGCGACGAGGGAACTCAACTCCAAAATCTTTTCCCAGCCCGGCTTCAGTGCGATAGAGCTCGTTGAACTCAACGATATGCTCAGCAGATTCCGCCGCGACGCCGGCGACTTCGGTGACGACCCATCAGACGACCGGTCGCCCGACGAAGCCTGAGCCGGTCCAGGTGAACGACGGAGTTTCGTGGGCGAGAAATGCGGCGGCCCCGATCTCCGCGTCGTCACTTGCCGCCGCCGCGCGCTGCCAGGCATCGCCGATCGCGGCGGCATCCGTTCCCGCCGCAAATGCGTGGACCAGCTGCTTCATCGCCTGGATCGAAAACTGGGAGCGGCTGGCGAGCATCCCGGCGAACGACTCGACCGCTGCCCACAGCCCGGGCGCCGGATGCACCTGCGCGAGCATTCCGAGCGAGACGGCCTGCCCCGAGCTGATGAACTCGCCGCTGAAGAGCAGGTATTTCGCGGTCGCCGGACCGACGATGCTCACCAAGCGCTGGATGCCGGACAGCGGGTATACGATGCCGATGCGCGCGGGTGTGATGCCGAATGTGGCGCGGTCGGACGCGATGCGGACGTCACAGGCGGCCGCGAGCTGCCAGCCTCCCCCCACGCAGAAGCCGTCGATCGCCGCGACAGTGGGTTTGGGGAATACGGCGAGCGCGTTCTCGGCCACGGTCACGAGCCCGCCATCCGGCATGCCCGGCGCGTGGAGGATGCCAGCGAGATCGCGGATGTCCGCGCCAGAGGAGAAGTCTTCGCCGGCGCCGCGCACCACCAACACCTTCACACCCGGATCGGAGGCGAGCTCGGAGAGCACCTCGGGCAGGCGGTGCCACATCTCGGCGGTTAGGGAGTTTCGCTTTCCGGAGTTCTCGATCGTCAGGGTCGCGATTGCGCCCTCCGTCTCGACTGCGATGCCCGCCACGATCAGCCCTCTGACATGGTAACGATCCCGGCCGCCACCAGGCCCGCAACCTGGTGCTCGCTGAGTCCGAGGTCTGAGAGCACGGCCCGGGTATCCTCCCCGAGTGAAGGCGGGGCCTTACGGATGCGCGGCGCAACCCCGTCGAGGGAGATCGGCCCCCGAAGCAGTGGCAGGTCCGTGCCATCGGTGCGCGTGACGTGCTGGATCATGTCAAGGTACTGCACCTGCGGGTCGGCAAATGCCTGTGCATAGTTGTAGATGGGCCCGGCGGGGATGCGCGCCCGCCTCAGGGATTCGACCCATTCGATGCCCGACCGAGCGGCAAGGGCCGCTTCGATCCTCGCCGCGAGAGCCGGCCGATGAGCGGTGCGGGACTTTCCGGTCGCGAAATCCGGCTCGTCGGCGAGCGCCGGGTCACCGATGAGCGTGCACAAATCGCGCCAGTGTTTGTCGTTTCCCACCGCGATTATGATCGGGATGTCCGCGGTCTCGAAGACCCCGTAGGGTGCGAGCACAGGATGGTTGTTGCCCTGCGGCGTGGGGATCTCCCCCAGGCTGAGGTAACGCTGTCCCTGGAACACCGAGATGGCGAGGGCTGCCTCGAGCAGCGAAGTCGAGACCGCGAGACCACGCCCGGTGCGCTCCCGTCCCACGAGTGCCGCGGCGATTCCGACCGCGGTGAAGACGCCGGCGTAGATGTCGATGATGGGAATACCCACCCGGTACATCGTGTCCGCGTCCTCGCCCGTGACCGACATGACACCCGACATTCCCTGCGCCACCTGGTCGAGGCCGGCCGTCTGGCTGAGCGGACCGGTGCTGCCGAATCCGCTCACGGACGCGATGATGAGGCCGGGCTTCTCGGC
>JAYTTG010000392.1:0-4633 GCA_043745175.1 Microbacteriaceae bacterium | reverse complement strand
AAGTCGGCACCCTGGGCTAGATTCATGCGGCGGCGGATGCCCGCGGTGTCGACGAAGCGCCACACCTTGCCACCGAGCTCGACCTGCTCGTCGACCGGATCGCGGGTGGTTCCGGCGAGCTCGTTCACGACGACCCGCTCTTCGCCGACGGCCTTGTTGAGCAGGCTGGACTTGCCGACGTTCGGCCGCCCGAGGATGGCGACGCGGCGCGGTCCGCCTACCTCTTCCTTCGCGACGGTCGAGACCTCGGGAAGGATGGTGAGCACGTGGTCGAGCAGGTCGGCGACGCCGCGCCCGTGGAGGGCGGAGACCGGCCACGGCTCGCCGAGGCCGAGGCTCCAGAGACCGGCGGCTTCCGGCTCCTGGCGCGCGTCATCCACCTTGTTGGCAGCGAGGATCACGGGCTTGTTGGTAGAGCGCAGCATGCGCACTACGTGCTCGTCGGTGCTAGTGGCACCTACGTTGGCGTCGACAACGAAGAGCACGGCGTCGGCGAGATCGATCGCGATCTCGGCCTGGGCGGCGACGGAGGCGTTGATGCCCTTGGCATCCGGCTCCCAGCCGCCGGTGTCGACGAGGGTGAACCTGCGTCCGGCCCACTCGCCTTTGTAGGTGACCCGGTCGCGGGTGACCCCCGGGGTGTCCTGGACGACGGCTTCACGACGGCCGAGGATGCGGTTGACCAGCGCAGACTTGCCGACGTTGGGGCGACCGACGATCGCGAGAACGGGAAGGGCCGGCAGATAGGTGACAGCATCCGGATCATCCGACGCGGAGTCGAGGATGTCGCGGTCTTCTTCGTCGAGGTCGTAGTCGTCGAGGCCCGCACGCAGGGCGTTGGCTCGCATGAGCGCATCGGACTCGTCGAGCACGGCGAGTTTCTCGCTCAGCTTCGGATCGAGATCGCCGTATTCGTCGTGCTCTTGGTCGTTGTTGTCTGGCATGGGGGTTTCCTGGTCTGTGGTCTCGAGAAGGCCACTACTGGCCTTCTCGACCGACGAAAGCTATGACCGCCTGCACGGTCTGGTCGAAGTCGAGATCTGTTGAATCGAGAGTGGTCACACCCTCGGCGGCGTTCATGAAGTCGACGACCCGAGAGTCCTGGGCATCTCGAGAACTGAGCTTTTCGGCGACGGCCGCAGCCGACTCCGACGGTAACTCAGCGGAACGCCTCGCCATTCTAGCTTCTTCGGATGCCGTGAGCAGCATCCGGGTATCGGCGTCCGGGCAGACCACGGTCGTGATGTCCCGCCCCTCGGTGATGATGCCCGGTCGTTGACTCCGGTCGATGACTTCGCGGAACAGGTCGACGAGGTAGGCGCGCACCACCGGAATCCGTGCGACCTGGCTCACGATGGCCGAGATGCGGGGGTCGCGGATCGCCGCCGTGACATCCACTCCGCCGACCCGCACGAAGTAGTCGTCGGGATCGATACCGATCTCGTACTCGAAGGCGGGGAGCGCGGCGATCACGGCGTCGGCATCGCCGGTGTCCACGCCGTTTTCGAGCATGAACCAGGCGAGCGCCCGATAGGCTGCGCCGCTGTCCTGGTAGTCGAAGCCGAGTGCTCGCGCGGATGCCCGGCTCACGCTCGACTTACCGCTTCCGGCCGGACCGTCGATGGCCACGACCACTCGGCCAACACTGTCCGGTGCTCTTGTCACGCGCCGACCTGCGCGATGCGCCAGCCTCGAGCCTCGAGGTCGGCAACGAGACCGGCCTCCGCCTCGGGGACCACGGAGATCTCGGCGAGTCCGATCTGTTGCCCCGGCGAGTGCTCGAGCCTCAGGTCTTCCATGTTCACTCCGATGTGTCCGATCTCGGTGAGCAGGCGTGCCAACTCCCCCGGCCTGTCGTCGACCATAACGATGATCTGGTTGAAGCGTCGATCCTGGCCATGCTTGCCCGGAATGCGGGACACTCCGGTGTTGCCGCCGGCGAGCAGCTCGGCGAGAGTGCGCCGTGCGCCAGGCAGATCGGGTGCACCGAGAGTATCGATGGCCCGGTCGAGGTCGGCGCGGTATTCCCGCAGCACGGCAGTGACCGCAGGGGCATTCGCTCCGAGAATCTGCACCCACAACTCGGCATCGCTCGAGGCGATCCGAGTGGTGTCGCGCAGTCCCTGCCCGGACAGGGAGAGTGCCGATTCGGTGCCTTCGGTCAGTCGCCGGGCCAACAGTGAGGCGATCACCTGTGGCACGTGGGAGACCAGAGCGACGCTGGTGTCGTGCTGCTCGACTGTCATGATCACGGGAACCGCGCCGAGGTCGAGCACGAGGTCTTCGATGACTCCGACCTGCGCCGCCGGCATGCCGTCCTGCGGAGTGATTACCCAGGGCCGCCCGAGAAAGAGGTCGCCGCGGGCCGAGATCGGTCCGCCGCGTTCGCGACCGGCGAGCGGATGCGAGCCGATGTAGCGGTCCACGTCGGCACCTGCGGCGCGCACCCCTGCGAGCACAGCCACCTTGACGCTCGAGACATCCGTCACCAGGGCATCCGGGAAGGTGGCGAGTTCATCGGCGATGACGCGGGCCGTGACATCCGGTGGCACGGCCACCACTACGAGGCGCGGATTGTCGGTGTCGCGAGCGGCTCGGCCGGCTCCGTAGTCGATCGCGAGGCTGAGGTTGGCGGGCGACGAGTCGTGCACGATCACGTCCACGTCGAGGGCGCGAAGGCCGAGGCCGACACTCGCGCCGAGCAAGCCGGTGCCCACGACGCGCACCTGGCCGATCATGCGGCTTCCATTCATGTTTCGGGGTCCGTAACTTCTATTGGGCGAGGTCGAGCCGAAGCGCGACCGCGCCCCGCAGGTAGGTGTGCACGATGTATTTGCGCGGCGTATCTGTCTCGACGAGGGCCATCAGGCGGATGACGCGCGGCATCGACCCCGCGACATCCATCTCCACCGCGCACATCAGCGGCACGTCGCCGAGCCCGAGTTCGCGGGCCGCAAGGGCGGGAAACTCGCTCGTGATATCCGGCGTCGCGGTGAACATCACCGAGATGAGCGCGTCCGTGTCGATCTCGTTGGCGTGGAGCGTCTTCGACAGCAGTTCGGCGGTCGAATGCATGACCTCGACCCGGTCGTCGCGGTCGAGCTGGATGGCCCCGCGGATAGCGCGCACAGCCATCAGTCGCCCGTGCCCTCTGTGTCGCTCTCGTCGGGAGCGGATTTCGCTGTTCGCGAGATCGTCAACAGCGCGCCAAGCTCGGCCTTCGTGAGGTCGCGGATGTCACCGGCCGCGAGTGGGCCGAGGTGAAGCGGGCCAAACTGGCGGCGCACGAGATCGATCACCGGGTGACCCACCTCCTCGAGCATTCGCCGCACGATGCGGTTGCGTCCGGAGTGAAGGGTGATCTCCACGATCGTCTCGCGAGCCCCGGCCTGGCCAACGATGCGCGCCTTGTCGGCCGCGATGGGGCCATCTTCGAGGTCGATGCCGCTGGTGAGTTGTGCGACCGTCTGGGGGAAAAGGCGGCCCTCGACCTTAGCGATGTAGGTCTTCATCACTCCGAACGATGGATGCGCGAGCACGTGGGCAAGCTCGCCGTCGTTGGTGAGAATGAGCAGGCCGGAGGTCTGTGCGTCGAGGCGGCCCACGTTGAAGAGCCGCTCGTCGAAGCGGGAGACAAAGCGCTGAAGGTCGGGGCGTCCCCTATCGTCCTGAAGCGAAGAGACGATCCCGACGGGCTTGTTGAGCATGAGGTAACGGCGCGAAGTGTCGAGCTGGATGGCGACCCCGTCGACCGATACGAGATCTGTTTCCCGCACCCGACGGCCGAGCTCCGTGACGACCTCACCGTTCACTTCGACCCGTCCCGCCTCGATCATGTTCTCCGAGACGCGACGCGATGCGACGCCGGCCGCAGCCATGAGCTTCTGCAGACGCACGCCGTCGTCGGAGGCGGGTATTGCCGCCGGTGCGGATCCGGGGGGATTGTCAGAGGACATCAGCGAAGCCCTCCGATCCGTCAGAGAGCAGCGGGGAGATCGCCGGAAGCTCGTCGATCGAGTTAATTCCCAACTGGGTGAGGGTCAGGTCGGTCGTGGCGTAGTGGATGGCGCCGGTCTCGGTCTCGGTGAACGCTTCGGTGATGAGGCCGCGGCCGAGAAGCGTGCGCACCACCGAATCCACATTCACCGCCCGGATCGACGCAATGGCACCTCGACTAATCGGCTGCTTGTATGCAATTACCGCGAGCGTCTCGAGAGCCGCCTGCGAGAGTCGTGTCGGGTTCTGGGTGAGCACGAAGTCGCGCACGACGTCGTCATATTCACCGCGCACGTAGATGCGCCATCCGCCGCCAACCTCGCGAAGCTCGAAACCGCGACGGATGCCACCACCAGCGCCGATGCTCTGGCCATCGAAGTCGGCGACAAGTCGCTCAATCGATTGCCGCACCGCAGCGACGGGAACGCTCAGCGCCGTTGCGAGCGAGATGAGGGTCTGCGGCTCGTCGGCAATCATCAGGATCGCTTCGAGACTGCGCTCGACATCCAGCGCAGTCTTCACGCTCTCGTGGGTCGTGTCCAACATGTCAATTTCCATAGTCTGATCCCAGGGTCGCGAGGTCTTCTTCCGACCAGTGTTCGGCAGTCCAGCGCACGGTGAGCTCGCCGAGTGGTTC
>JAYTTG010000391.1:0-4641 GCA_043745175.1 Microbacteriaceae bacterium | reverse complement strand
TCGGCTTCCAGATTGCGTTCACTGTTCTTCGCGACTGCGATGATCTTGTCGTCGTCCGCGAACCGTGCGAAGACTACCCCCATGGTGTCACGGCCCTTGGCTGGCACTTCGGAGACAGACGAGCGTACCACTTTGCCGCTGGCGAGGACCACGAGCACCTCGTCGTCATCCTCCACGATGAGAGCGCCCGCAAGGTCGCCCCGAGCTTCCTGCAGCTTGGCTACCTTGATGCCGAGACCACCACGATTCTGCACGCGGTATTGGTCGGCGGCAGTGCGCTTGGCGAAGCCTCCCTCGGTCACCACGAAGACGAATCCGGTGTCCGCGACAACGGATGCGTCGAGTAGCGTGTCCTCATCACGGAAGTGCATGCCGATCACCCCCGACGTGGCCCGACCCATCGGGCGCAGCGCGTCGTCAGAGGCGGTGAAGCGAATCGACATACCCTTGCGCGACACGAGCAACAGGTCGGAATCCTCCTCCACGAGCATCGCCGAGACGAGCTCGTCGTCCTCCCGCAGGTTGATCGCGATTATCCCGCCGGTGCGATTGGTGTCGTACTCCGACAACAGGGTCTTCTTCACCAGGCCGCCGCGAGTCGCGAGGGCAAGGTACTTGGCCACTTCGTAGTCACGGATGTCGAGGATCTGGGCGATCTCCTCATCCGGCTGCAGCGCGAGCAGGTTGGCCACGTGCTGGCCCTTGGTGTCGCGACCACCCTCCTGCACCTCGTAGGCCTTCGCGCGGTAGACGCGGCCCTTGTTGGTAAAGAACAGCAGCCAATGGTGAGTGGTGGTAACGAAGAAATGCTCGACCACGTCATCCGCCCGCAATTGGGCGCCCTTGACGCCCTTGCCGCCGCGGTGCTGGCTGCGGTAGTTATCGCTGCGGGTACGTTTGATGTAGCCGCCACGGGTGACAGTGATTACCATCTCCTCTTCGGGGATGAGGTCTTCCACATTCATGTCGCCATCGAAACCGAACATGATCTCGGTGCGGCGGTCATCGCCGTACTTCGCGATGAGTTCGGTGAGCTCCTCGCTCACGATGTCGCGCTGGCGCTGCGGACTCGCCAAGATTGCTTTCAAGTCCGCGATCTCAATCTCGATTCTCTCGTTCTCCTCGATGATCTTCTGGCGCTCGAGAGCGGCAAGGCGGCGCAGCTGCATCTCGAGGATGGCGCGCGCCTGCTGCTCATCGATGTCGAGCAGTGTGATCAGGCCATCGCGGGCATCCTCGACGGTCGCGGAGCGACGGATCAATGCGATGACCTCGTCGAGCGCGTCAAGTGCTTTGAGATAACCGCGCAGGATGTGGGCACGCTCTTCGTGCCGGCGAAGGCGGAACGCGGTGCGGCGCACGATCACATCGATCTGGTGGTCGCTCCACGCCGTGATGAATCCGTCGATCGCAAGGGTGCGCGGGATACCGTCGACGATCGCGAGCATGTTCGCGCCGAAGTTCTCTTGCAGTTGTGTGTGCTTGTAGAGATTGTTGAGCACGACCTTCGCCACGGCGTCGCGCTTCAACACGATCACGAGGCGCTGGCCGGTGCGACCGGAGGTCTCGTCGCGAATGTCCGCGATACCCGAGATCTTCTGCTCCTTGACGAGCTCAGCGATCTTCAGAGCGAGGTTGTCAGGGTTCACCTGGTACGGGAGTTCGGTGACCACGAGGCAGGTGCGACCCTGCAGTTCCTCGACGTTGACGACCGCGCGCATCGTGATCGACCCGCGGCCGGTTCGATAGGCATCCTGAATGCCCTTGAGGCCCAGGATCTGCGCGCCGGTCGGGAAGTCCGGTCCCTTGATGCGCTGGATGAGCGCCGCGACGAGCTCCTCCTGGGAGGCATCCGGGTTGGCCAAATGCCAGAGAGCGGCCGCACCAACCTCGCGCAGGTTATGCGGCGGAATGTTGGTGGCCATGCCGACCGCGATGCCCACCGAGCCGTTGACAAGCAGGTTGGGGAACCGGCTCGGGAGCACGAACGGCTCCTGGGTGCGCCCATCATAGTTGGGCTGGAAGTCGACGGTCTCTTCCTCGATGTCCCGCACCATCTCCATGGCGAGTGGGGCCATTCTGGTCTCGGTGTAACGGTGAGCGGCCGCACCGTCGTTGCCGGGAGACCCGAAATTACCCTGGCCCTGCGCCAGTGGATAGCGGAGGCTCCACGGCTGCACCAGGCGCACCAGGGCGTCATAGACGGAGGAGTCACCGTGCGGGTGGAACTGGCCCATGACGTCACCGATGACACGTGTGCACTTGGAGAATCCCTTGTCCGGGCGGTAGCCCCCGTCGTACATCGCGTAGATAACGCGGCGGTGCACAGGCTTCAGTCCGTCGCGCACCTCGGGCAGCGCTCGTCCCACGATCACACTCATCGCGTAGTCGAGATAAGAGCGCTGCATCTCGAGTTGGAGATCGACCTGCGTCACCTTGTCGTGAGCAAGGTCGATCTCTTTGCCAGCGATCTGCGGGTCAGCGTCGTTCGGAGGTGTTGGATCAGCCATTTTATTCCAGTCTGTGATGTGCCGTCGGTGAAGAGTGCGCTACCGGTCCAAGACAGTCGTGCTCGACCAGTGATATCTGTCTAAATATCGAGGAACCGCACGTCTTTCGCGTTCTTCTGGATGAAATTACGGCGGGATTCTACGTTCTCCCCCATGAGGGTGTCGAAGATCTCATCGGCCGCCGCCGCATCGTCGAGAGTCACTTGCAGGAGGGTGCGGGTGACCGGGTCCATGGTGGTCTCCCACAGTTCCTTGTAGTCCATCTCGCCGAGGCCCTTGTAGCGCTGCACACCACTGTCCTTCGGCATCCGCTTGCCAGCAGCCGCACCGGCGGCAAGCAGGGCATCTTTTTCGCGGTCGCTGTAAACGTATTCGTGGGGAGAGTTGGTCCACTTGAGCCGATAGAGCGGCGGCTGGGCGAGATACACGTAACCGAGGTCGATGAGTGGGCGCATGTAGCGGAATAGCAGGGTGAGCAGCAGCGTCGTGATGTGCTGGCCGTCGACATCCGCATCGGCCATCAGCACGATCTTGTGATACCGGGCCTTCTCCGGATTGAAATCTTCCCCGACACCAGCACCGAAGGCGGTGATCATGGCCTGCACCTCGTTATTGGCGAGTGCCCGGTCGAGACGAGCCTTTTCCACGTTGAGGATCTTGCCGCGCAAAGGGAGGATCGCCTGGAACTCCGGGTTGCGCCCCTGCACAGCAGACCCGCCGGCGGAGTCACCCTCCACCATGAAGATCTCCGAAAGGCTCGGGTCTTTGCTCGAACAGTCCCGCAGCTTTCCGGGCATTCCACCGGATTCGAGGAGGCCCTTGCGGCGGGTCTGTTCACGTGCCTTGCGGGCGGCGAGACGGGCAGCGGATGCCTGAATCGCTTTACGGATGACGTCGCGGGCCTGCGTGGGATTGCGGTCGAACCAGTCGCCGAGTTGGTCGCCGGCGATGCGCTGCACGAACGACTTCGCGATCGTGTTGCCGAGCTTGGTCTTGGTCTGGCCCTCGAACTGCGGTTCAGCGAGCTTCACGGAAATAACCGCAGTGAGACCCTCACGTACATCGTCGCCGGTGAGGTTCTCATCCTTTTCCTTGATGATCCCCTTCTCGCGCGCGTACTTGTTGACGAGGGTGGTGAGCGCGGCTCGAAAACCCTCTTCGTGCGTCCCACCCTCGTGGGTGTTGATGGTGTTCGCGTACGTATGCACGCTCTCCTGGTACGAGGTCGTCCACTGCATGGCGACCTCGAGCGAGATCTTGAGGTCTGTGTCCTCAAGTTCGAACGAGATGACGTCGGCATGCACCACCTCTACCTTCTTCGCCGAGTTGAGGTACTCGACGTAGTCGACGAGCCCGTTCTCGTACATATAGGTGACGCTCACGATCTCGTCGCTCTCAAGTAGCCGCTCATCGGTGAGGGTAATCGCGAGGCCCTTATTGAGGAATGCCATCTGCTGGAAGCGCGCCCGTAGCGTCTCGTAGTCGAAGATAACGGTCTCGAAGGTGTCGGGGCTCGGCCAGAAGGTTACCGTCGTACCGTGGTCATCGGAGCTCTCACCCTGCGCGAGAGGAGCCTGCGGGATCCCGTGCTGGTAACTCTGACGCCAGACGTGTCCCTGGCGTCGTACCTCGACATCCAGTTCCTTCGACAGCGCGTTGACAACAGAGATTCCCACTCCGTGGAGACCACCCGATACCGAGTACCCACCACCACCGAACTTGCCGCCGGCGTGCAGGATGGTGAGCACGACCTCGACCGTCGACTTGTTCTCCGACTTGTTGAGGTCGACCGGGATACCGCGCCCGTTGTCGATGACGCGCACGCCGCCGTTTTTGAGCATGGTGATCAGGATGGTGTCGCAATAGCCGGCGAGGGCCTCGTCAACGGAGTTGTCAACCACCTCGTAGACGAGGTGGTGAAGACCGCGCGGGCCGGTGGAGCCGATGTACATGCCTGGCCGCTTGCGAACCGCCTCGAGCCCCTCAAGCACCTGGATCTGATCTGCTCCGTAGCTGTCTTCAGATTCGGAATTTGAGCGGTTCTCTGCCATGTGAAATTGGGCTCCTGCCAGGTAGATCGATTGTTCGTTCGCGGCTCGGGTTCCCCAGGAAGGAACTGCCATGACGACGA
>JAYTTG010000390.1:0-4671 GCA_043745175.1 Microbacteriaceae bacterium | reverse complement strand
TCTCCCTGCGGGCCGGAACCCGAGCCCAGCGCAACACGCAACTGGTGGTCTGGCGACCACTCGACCACGATTGAAGGAGCGACAATGACCGACCATCCAGAGCTGCCTGCCGCGTCGCCCGCTCCCATCGCACAGCCGTACGCCCCTCGACCGGTGCGCCCCCCGCTCACTGCCAAAGCAAAGCGTGGCGCCGCAATCGCGGGATCGGTGGGCTTCCTGTTGCTCGGGCTCGGTTACGCGATGGCCTCGCTTGCGGTCGGCCTCGTGCTGATCGTCGCATTCTTCGCTCTGATCGTGCGGGCAGCCAGCGGATCGGGCACCCGAATGGATGCCGGTTTTGAACAGTTCGTCTCCGGGCTGGATATCACAGCGTGGGTTGCGCCACTGGTGACGATCGTCATCGTAGGAATCGTGCTGATGGTCGCTGCGATCGTGGTGAGTGGCCGCGTGCTGGCCGCGCACCGGGTGCGCCGACCGTGGGCGGTCACCTGGGCTGGCGCCGGCATCGCCGTCGTCGGCTCGTGGATCGTGTCGGGCATCCTCGGCAGTTTCCTCAATCTCGCCGTGAGTGGATTCCGCTGGGACTCCCCGTCCGGGGGTTCGGGGATCGTCGTGGTCCTGATCGTTTCGGCCATCGTCGGGCTCGCGAGCAACGCCGTGCTCGGCTGGCTCTCCTGGTGGTGGATGGCGCACGCAATGCGCCCTGCCCTGGGCACTGGCCCCTCTTCTGATTCTGTTCCGATCGTGACCCGTGCCTAACGTCGATCTCGACAGTCTTCGTCGCTGGCCTGACGTCGAAGCTCCCAACCTGTTCGCGGTCGATGCCAGTGATCGGCTCATTCTCGATGAGGCATCCGATGCCGTCATGGCCGCCGGCCCCGGTACCGTCGTCGTGATCAATGACCACTACGGTGCGCTCGCAATCGGTGCCGCTGCGAACCTCGGCGCCACCGGGGTGCGGGTGTTCCAAGACGCTCTCGTGGGCGAGGCCGCGCTCTCGGCGAATGCCCGCGGAGTCACCACCGAGCTACAGAGCTTCCCGCTCGGCCGGGAGCTCCTCTCCGGAGCAGCGGTCGTGCTGTTGCAGGTGCCGCGTTCGCTCGCCGAGCTCGACGAGATCGCGGGCGAGATCGCCCGCTGGGCCGACCCTGACGTGGTCGTCTTCGCCGGCGGACGCATCAAGCACCTCTCGCTCACGATGAACGCGATGCTCACGAAACACTTCGGCAGACTGGATGTCTCACTCGCGCGACAGAAGTCCCGGGTGCTGTTCGCCCGGGAGCCGCTCCCCGCGGCCCGCGACTTCCCGGTGCGCGAGTTCAACGATGAGCTCGGGCTCTGGGTGTGCGCCCACGGCGCGGTCTTCGCCGGCGCGAAGCTCGATCTTGGCACCAGGCTGCTCATCTCCGTGCTCGATGGCGCCCTTGCGGACGCGGCAACTGCTATTGATCTGGGTAGCGGCACCGGCATCCTCGCAGCCACGCTCGCGCGATCGCGGCCAGGAATCTCGGTGATCGCCACCGACCAGTCGGCGGCGGCCGTGGCATCCTCTCTCGCCACCATGCTGGCCAACGACCTCGCCGACCGCGTCACCGTCGTGCGGGACGACGGGCTCAGGTCGCAGCCCGACGCGAGCGCCGACCTCATCGTGCTCAACCCGCCGTTCCATGTCGGGGCCACTGTGCATACCGGTCTCGCCGACCGCATGTTTCGGGATTCCGCGCGTGTGCTGCGCCCCGGAGGCGAACTCTGGACCGTCTACAACTCGCACCTCGCCTATCGGCCGACCCTGCAGTCGATGATCGGCTCCACCCGTGAAGTGGTGCGCAACAACAGGTTCACGGTCACGTCATCACGTCGACGCGTGACCGCAATTACCGCTGAAGATAACGCGAGTCCCTCCGATTCGCGCGTGGAAAGGTAACGCAAATGGCTAACCTCCAGGGTGCTCCCGCCACCGATGACGAGCAGCAGTCCGCTCTCGAGAAGTACGGCGTCGATCTCACGGCGATCGCACGCACCGGCAAGCTCGATCCGGTGATCGGTCGCGATGCCGAGATCCGCCGCGTGAGCCAGGTGCTCACCCGCCGCACCAAAAATAACCCGGTGCTCATCGGAGAGCCCGGCGTCGGCAAGACCGCCGTGGTCGAGGGGCTCGCGCAGCGCATCGTCGCGGGCGACGTCGCCGATTCCCTCAAGGGCAAAAGGCTCGTCTCCCTCGACCTCGCCGCACTCGTGGCGGGCGCCAAGTACCGCGGGGAATTCGAGGAGCGGCTCAAGGCCGTGCTGAAAGAGATCAACGACGCCGACGGCGAGATCATCACCTTCGTCGACGAGCTGCACACGCTCGTCGGTGCCGGCGGCGGGGAGGGCTCGGTCGCGGCATCCAACATGCTGAAGCCGATGCTGGCCCGCGGTGAGTTGCGACTCATCGGTGCCACCACCTTGGATGAATACCGCGAATATATCGAGAAGGATGCCGCGCTCGAGCGTCGCTTCCAGCAGGTGTTCGTGGGCGAGCCATCGGTCGAAGACACCATCGCCATCCTGCGGGGACTCAAGGGGCGTTACGAGGCTCACCATAAGGTGGCGATCGCCGATACCGCGCTCGTGGCCGCGGCATCCCTCAGCAACCGCTACATCAGCGGACGCCAGCTTCCGGATAAGGCCATCGACCTCGTGGATGAGGCGGCCAGTCGTCTCAAGATGGAGATCGACTCATCCCCGGTGGAGATAGACCAGCTCAAGCGCGCAATCGATCGGATGAAGCTCGAAGAGCTCGCTCTCAAAAAGGAGAAAGACGCGGCCTCGAAGGCGCGGCTGGAGAAGCTGCGCAACGAGATGGCCGAGATGCAGAAGAAGCTCGACGGGCTCAATGCACGCTGGACGGCGGAGAAAGCCTCCCTCCAGGGCGTCGGAGACCTGCGGATGCGCCTCAACGACGCGCGCATCGAGCTTGATCGCGCCATGCGAGAGGGCCGGTACGAAGACGCCTCGCGGCTCGACTACGAGGTGATCAAAAAGATTGAGCGCGATATCGCTGCGGCGGAATCCGTGGAGACCACCGGTCCCCGCATGGTTAACGAGCAGGTGACGGAGGAGGACATCGCGGCCGTCGTGGCCGCCTGGACCGGCATCCCGGTCGGTCGCCTGATGCAGGGCGAGACCGACAAGCTGCTCACCCTCGAGAACGAGCTCGGCAAGCGCCTGGTCGGCCAGAAGCCCGCCGTGCGGGCGGTAGCGGATGCCGTGCGCCGGTCCCGCGCGGGAATCGCCGACGCCGATCGACCCACCGGCTCGTTCCTCTTCCTTGGTCCCACCGGGGTCGGCAAGACCGAGCTCGCCAAGGCGCTTGCCGAATTCCTCTTCGACGACGAAAAGGCAATGGTGCGTATCGACATGAGCGAGTACAGCGAGCGGCACTCGGTCGCCCGCCTTCTCGGTGCTCCTCCCGGGTACATCGGCTACGAACAGGGTGGCCAGCTCACCGAGGCGGTGCGTCGCCGCCCCTATTCGGTCGTGCTCCTCGACGAGGTGGAGAAGGCACACAGCGGTGTCTTCGACGTGCTGCTGCAGGTGCTCGACGACGGTCGGCTTACCGATGGCCAGGGCCGCACTGTGGACTTCCGCAACGTCATCATCATCCTCACCTCCAATCTCGGCAGTCAGTACCTGGTGGACCAGACACTCAGCGCGGATGCGAAAGAGGATGCCGTCAACGCGATGGTGCGGCAGGCCTTTAAACCGGAATTCCTGAACCGTCTCGATGACATCGTGATCTTCAGTGCCCTGTCGAAGGACGACCTGGCCCAGATCGTCGAGCTCTACATCGATCGGCTCACCCGACGTCTCCAGGATCGTCGGCTCGACCTCGCGGTCACCCCGGATGCCCGCAGCTGGCTCGCCGAGCGTGGCTACGACCCGATCTACGGTGCGCGACCGCTGCGCCGGCTGATGCAGCACGAGATCGACGACAAGCTCGCCACGGCGCTGCTCAGCGGGGAGATCCGCGATGGCGACATAGTGATCGTGGACCTCGACTCCGACAACGACACGCTCAGCATCCGCAAAGGGGTAACTCCGGAGTGAGTTGTCGCCGGTGGCCACCACCGGTTCGCTGTGAACGACCGTCGTGCCCGACCGGTCGCCAAACCACAGCCTGTTAGCATCGCTTGTGATGTCCTCCCCTTCAACACGCGAGCGCAACACGGCGCAATCGAATCCCACGCCGAAGCACTTCTTGCCCCACGTGCAGGGGCTGCGGGCGGTGGCCGTGATCCTCGTGGTGCTCTACCACTTCTGGCCGGGGCGGCTCTCTGGCGGATTCATCGGCGTTGACATCTTTTTTGTGATCTCGGGCTTCCTCATCACCGGTCAGCTCGCACGCGAGCTTGAGCGCACGGGTCGGATCGCGCTGCCAGCCTTTTGGGCCAAGCGGATCCGACGCCTGCTGCCGGCATCCATCACAGTGCTCGTATTTGCGACCCTCGCGACCCTGTTCATCCTGCCGCTGTCGAGCCTCGTCGACTCGCTTCGCGAAGTGCTCGCGAGCACCTTCTATGTCGAAAACTGGTCGCTGGCACTCGGCTCTGTCGACTATCTCTCCTCGCACGATGCGACCGTCGTGCAGCACTACTGGTCGCTCTCGCTCGAGGAGCAGTTCTATGTTTT
>JAYTTG010000389.1:0-4686 GCA_043745175.1 Microbacteriaceae bacterium | reverse complement strand
AACGCGGTGAGAAAGAGCACAACATCCACGGTGTAGGTCCACCCGAATCCCACGGTCGCGACCAGCACGCCAGCGAGCGCCGGGCCGATCGTCACCATTACTCCGTAGCTCATGCCGGTGAGGGCGGATGCCGCGGGCATCAGCCGCGCGGGAAGCAGCCTCGGCAGCACGGCCGACCGCACCGTGTTCATCACCGTCGCCGAGACCGCGTTCAGGGTTGTCAGCAGGTAGAACGGCCAGATGACGTCTACGCCGATCCACGCGATGAGGGCGAGAGCGATGGTCGATCCCCACGCGACGATCGCGCCCAGAAGTAGAATGAGCCGTCGGTCGAAGGCGTCCGCGAGCATTCCGCCGTAGAGTCCGGCGAAAATCATCGGCACCAGGGCGAACGCGCCCACCAGCGAGACCGCGAGGGTGGACTGTGTCAACTGGTAAATGTGCAACCCGACAGCGACGATCGTCATCTGGCTCCCGATGCCCGAGATCGCATTGCCGGCCCAGAGCGTGCGAAAGGCCGCACTCTCCCTGAGCGGCGACAGGTCGATGAGGTGCGAGCGCCGTGTGCCCTGCGCGCGGTAGGTGGGTGCTTCGTGATCGGTACTCACTCACACTATTCTCACCCGACAGGGGTGCCATGCTTGTCGAGTGCCTGTTCTGCCTGATTCCGCGCTCACTGACTCTGTGGTGCCCGTCGAGCTGGCGCCCGACGAGCTGCTGCCCGTCGAGTTGCTGGCCCGCATCCACGAGCGGGCGCCGGGCTACGACCGCGACAACGTTTTCTTCACCGAGGATCTCGAGGAGCTCGCCTCCGCCGGCTACCTGCGTGCTCTCGTGCCCGAGTCCTTCGGCGGCCTCGGCCTGAGCCTCCAGCAGGTCGCCCACCAGCAGGTGCGTCTCGCGATGGCCGCCCCGGCGACGGCGCTCGCCGTGAACATGCATCTGGTCTGGACCGGCGTCGCAAAGACCCTGCACGACCGCGGGGACGACTCGCTCGACTTCGTTTTGCGGGATGCGGCGGCGGGGGAGATCTATGCCTTCGCGATCAGCGAAGCCGGCAACGACCTCGTGCTGTTCGACAGCACCACGGACGCCAAGCCGCTTTCGGACGGCGGCTACGCCTTCAGCGGAACGAAGATCTTCACAAGCCTCTCGCCGGCATGGACGAGGCTTGGCCTTTTCGGGCTGGACACCGTGTCAGCGGATGCGCCCAAGCTCGTGCACGCCGTCGTCACCCGCGAGGCGCCGGGAATCTCTATCGCCGAGGACTGGAACACCCTAGGCATGCGGGCGAGCCAGAGCAACACCACTCACCTCGCTTCGGTGGCCGCGACATCCGACCGGGTGTTCCGGCGCCTCGATCCCGGTCCGAGCCGTGACGCCCTCATCTTCGCTATCTTTGCCAACTTCGAAATCCTCATCTCCTCGGTGTACCTGGGCATCGGTCAGCGGGCTCTCGAACTCGCGGTCGAATCCGCGCGCTCCCGCGGTTCGCGGAAAACGGGGCTTGGCCGCGACCAGGATCCGAACGTGCGCTGGAAAATTGCGGATGCGGCGCTCGCGCAAGACGCCCTGCGCCCGCAGCTGGACGCACTGGCCGTCGACCTCGACTCCGGCGTCGATCGTGGTGCGCAGTGGTTTCGCGCTCTCGTGGGACTCAAATCCCGATCAACCCGAACGGCCCGCTACGTCGTCGACCAGGCCATCGCGGTCGCGGGAGGAGCGGCGTTCTCGGCGACAAGTGAACTCTCCCGGTTGTATCGGGACGTACTCGCGGGCGGATTTCACCCGAGCAACGACGACTCCGTGCACTCAACGGTTGCAACGGCGCTCCTGGGGCCGGTCATCGAAGACCCGTCGCCTACCCTGAAGACATGACCTCTTCGCTCGCGATCGATCCCTCTGTCGTCGTCTGGTCCGTTCCCGAATCCGCGCGCGCGCAGGAGCTAACGAAGCGTCCCCTGCTGGTGCTGATGCACGGTCGCGGGTCGCACGAACATGACCTCTACGCACTCGCCCCGATGCTTCCCCCGCAGTTCGTGATCGCCGCGCTCCGCGCGCCGATCGAACTGGCCCCTGGGTCTTACTCGTGGTTTCCGGACGGAGAGCCCGCTTGTCCGAGATCCGTGGCTGCGGATGCCGCCGTCCAGGCGCTCCTCGAGTGGCTGGATTCGATCCCCTCCGTTGCCTCGGTCTCACTTCTCGGCTTTTCGCAGGGCGGTGCAATGACCCTTCATGCCCTGCGACACGCTCCCGAGCGGTTCGCCGCTTTCGTGAATCTCGCCGGCTTCGTGATCGGCGGTGACGCCCCAGCCGATCATTCGCTTGAAGCGCTGCGACCCCCGGTATTCTGGGGCAGCGATCCGGCGGATCCGGTGATTCCCGCCGAAGCGATCGCCCGGACCGCAGAGTGGCTGCCCTCGCACTCGACTCTCACGGAGCGTCACTACGACGAAATCGGGCATTCGATCTCGCGCGAGGAACTCGCCGATGTGAATACGTTTCTGAACAGCGCGGGTTTGTGAACGGCGCTGATTTTTGAACAACACCGTCGGAGCGAATCAGCCCCACACAGACTCGTCGCCCGGTGCGGCACTTGGTGCGGCTCTTCCGGGCGACGGGTTGATCTACTGACAGGATGCTCTTCTCGGGGCCGGAGCGCAATACCCCCATCGCTCACATCGAATTTCGCGCGGGGTATTCAGGCCACGCCCGATGCCGAGCCACCCGCAGCGCACTATCAAGCTCGGAAAGGAACCGGTCGGCATCGGTCAGGCTGAAGCAGAGGGGTGGTCGTATCTTCAGCGTGTTTCGGGTTGCTCCGGATGCCCCGAGCAGCACTCCCCGTCGGCGCAGCTCGTTCACCACCATCAGGGTCGTCGCCTCGTCGGGGGATTCCCCGTGCATGAGGTCGACTCCCAGGAATAGGCCGGCCCCGCGCACCTCCCCGACAGAGTCGTGGAAGCCCGCGAGCATGCCAAGCCCGGCGGTGAGGTATTCCCCGACGACCCGTGCATTCTCGATCAGGCCTTCATCGTGAATGATCTCTAGCACGGCCCGTGCGGCCGCGATCGAGACCGCTGTGCCACCGAAGGTGCTGAAGTAACGCCCGTGTGCGGCGAAAGCATCCACGAGCTCGCGGCGGGCGACAACCCCGCCGATCGGCATGCCGTTACCCATCGGTTTGCCGACTGTCACGAGGTCGGGTACCACTGCCCCGAGAGCGGAGTCGTGGCGGGTGAAGCCCCACAGGCCGTGGCCAAGACGCCCGAAGCCGGCCTGCACCTCGTCGGCGATGTAGAGGCCGTCCGCGTCGTGCACAATGTCGCTGACCCGCCCGAGGAAAGCCGCGCTGCCCGGCTGTACGCCGTCAGAGGCAAAGATCGAGTCCGCGATGAGCGCGGCAAACCCGTGCTCGGAATTGCCCAGGTCCGCGGCCGCAGTCGCGACGGCGTCCGCGAACGCCATGCCGTCGCCGGTCGGAGCCTCCACCAGCCGCACCCACGGGGCGACGCTGTCGCCGCCGCCGAGGGACGGCGAGATCGCTGCGGTCTCGGTGGTGACCCCGTGGTAGGCGTTTCGGGTGACGATGACGCCTCGTTTACCGGTCACGGTGGTGGCGATCCGAAGTGCGAGGTCATTCGCCTCGGAACCGGTGCAGGTGTACATCACGTTCGCGAGCGCACCGGGCAGCGTGCCGAGCAGACGTTCAGAGTAGTCGATCAGCGAACGGTCGAGGTAGCGGGTATTCGTATTGACGAGAGCAGCCTGGCGCGAAACGGCCTCGACCACCCGAGGATGCGAATGGCCCACCGACGGCACGTTGTTGTACACGTCGAGGTACTCGGTGCCCGCCGCATCCCAGAGCTTCGAGCCGAGGCCGCGCACAATCTCCACGGGCTCGTCGTAGAACAGCCGATAGGCCGACCCAAGGGTGCGGTTACGGCGTTCGACCAGCAGTCGAGTAGGCGCGCTCAACTCGTCGAGACGGTCGTTGCTGAAGTACGTGCTCGGTCCTGGCATGATC
This sequence comes from Microbacteriaceae bacterium, assembly GCA_043745175.1. Lineage (GTDB taxonomy): Bacteria > Actinomycetota > Actinomycetes > Actinomycetales > Microbacteriaceae > Lacisediminihabitans. Next base: position 659 of record JAYTTG010000389.1, on the reverse strand, counting down.
CGACCCTACTGGCGCGCCCCTCCCATCGGCAGAGGCGATTGCCGCAGACTCGCCAACTGCCGCCACGTGGATTCAAGATTGCGCGAGGTGTACTCGGCGTTCTCGGGCCGCGCCGTCACGAGCCAGGATGCGAGCAGTAGCCGCTGGGCGAGACGACCGAGCACGAGGTGCGGCACCAGAGCCGACTCTGCGTCAGACAGTGTCACCCGTTCGCGATAACCGGAGGCGAGAGCGATGGCCGGGGCCCAGGGGGCGTCCACCCGCGACGATGGCGCCGCGTATGACATCGCGACAGCAAGGTCCGCGGCACGATGACTCCGCACGACATCGCCGAAGTCGAGAATGCCGGTGATGAAGTCGGGCGCGTTCGATTGGACGACAAGGTTGCCGCCGTGGAAGTCGTTGTGCACCACCTGCCGTGGGGTTTGGTGTAGCGCTGGCAGCGTCTCGGCCGACAGTTCCGAGAGCAGGGTGGCCACCGCGCGCCGCCGGTCCTCGCCAGCAATCATGGGCACCAGTTCCGACAACTCGGCGAGCCGCGCGAGATCCCAGGCGAGCCAGCGGTCGGCTGCCGGATGCTCAAAGTCGGCCAACGCGTCGGTGAGGCGGCCGAGCATTCGCCCGACCGCGCACCAATCGGTCGGGGAGGGATCGACCTC
>JAYTTG010000388.1:0-17835 GCA_043745175.1 Microbacteriaceae bacterium | reverse complement strand
AAACGAACCGTTCGCGTGCCGAACTTGCCGTTATCGAGAACGGTTTCGGCGAATTTGATTTCTGGACCCTCCATAGGGGGGTTATCTCCTTTGTTTTACGTCGCAACCCCCAATGGGTCCCGACTCGTCACGGAGCAGGAGTCTCGGCAAGAAGAGGCGCACACGCGGGTCGAGAAACTACTGGCGTGTGGCGCTTTGGCGGTCGTGTCTCTTGCGGCCATGCCGCAGAGACACCGAGCTCTGGCCAACAGTAGAAAAACACTGAATCGCTTCGATTCAGGAGTTCACCACTACTGACCAGCTTCGTGCCGACCTGCTCCAGTGGCTGTCGGTCGACTGCCGCAGACGACAGGCCGACACTTACAACCTCCTTCACCCTACCAGCCACCCCCACTCCCACCTAGGGCGCGACCCGCCCGCAGCGCGGCGGATGACGGGGGCGGATTGCCGTAGGCACCTGTGCGATCCCGCATTGGCAATGGCTGGCAGAGCAGCTCATACGACCGTTCCGTGCGGCCTCGGCCGAGAACCCCACGTGAGTGTCGGCACGACGAGCCTTGACGTACCGCTTTGGGTGAAGCATCCGGGCGGCAGTGACGGCAGTTGCACTGCAGCGCCCGCCAGAGCCAGCGGCCGTTACCGGTGTTGACCGGCTGTGGCCGAACGAGTATTCGATGTAATTTTCGGTGGCGTTCAGCCGTCGAGCTCGAGGCCAAGATATTTGGTGGAGATGGTGGCACGAAGGGCTTCGAGGTGGGCGTGAAACGCCTGTCGACCGGCGGGCGTGAGCTGAACCCAGGTTCGGGGTTTCCGATTGATACGCCCCTTCTCGATGCTCACGATTTCTTCTTCCTCCAGCGTTGCCAAATTCTTCGACAGTGCGGAGTCAGACAGTTCGATGACCGCGCCAAGCGATTTGAAGTCTGCTCGCTCCACCTCGGACAGCGCCGCGACAATAGACAGCCTGACCGGGGACAGGAGGGTCTGGTTCAATCCATGGCGTGGGTGGGGATCAGGAGACATCAGCGGCCTTCGGGGCGGGAATGAGCGCGGCGACGACCAACGGTATGGCCGTGAACACTGCCGCGACGATCCAAAATCCGGCCGTCTGTGTTTTCCCGGTCACGCCAACGGCGAGCACGATTGCGTAAGACGCCGCCCACAGTCCAGCCGCCCGACCAATACGGCGACCGCCGCCGCGGGGAGTTAGCCCGCGGGATCTGCTCCAGATTCCACCAACAAGGGACAGGATCGCCCACCCGATGAAGATGCCAATGGTGACGGCTTTGTTGCCGAACCCGAGCCCGATAACGAGACCGGCGCTGGCGAGCGCCCAAACCAGGAGATAGATGCGCACCCAGCGCCATCCCTGCCTGCGGGCCCGGTCGGCACTCCTCGAGGCGGCGCTCAGATCGTTCATCGCTTGTTCCGACTCGAGGTCGTCATGTTCATTCGTTGTCATACGGTGACACTAGCATGCTGTTGCCGATATAGAAAGTACATGCTGTAGCCGCGCATTCGGTCCATCTACGATGCACTCCGTCAACCTTCAGAGCTTCTCGACAACGTCGCTCCACGTTTGAGTCGAGAGAACGCACAGGTAGCCGTCTGGGTCTTTGAACGTCACGCCGATGAGGTCCTCATTGGTTGGTGTTGGGGAAATTCTGAGGTGTCGACAAGCTCCCAATGCCATGCCGCTCCCGGCAAACCGTTGAAGGCGAGGGCATACCCTCCTTCGGCTGTGTCACCTGTGCATCCAATCACGCGAAGACCAACGCCTTCTGTCCAAAATTTGAGAGTGGATTCGAAATGTGCCGAAGGACGAGCAAAACGGGTGTGGGCTTGGGACAACGGTTGCATATCTAGAGATCAGGACTGGAGACGCCGTCACCGTCCACCTGACGATAAAGGGCGCACCAGCTGCGGATATTTTGCACAAATCGCTTTATTTGACGAATCCCTAATGGGTCAGGGCAGATCCCAGATCGGCCAGGCCTGCCGAGATCACGTCGGATAGGACCTGCGCGTATCGACCGTCCGGGTCGAGATCGGGATCGAAAACCGTGATATCCGCCCCGATTGCGGACCGTGCCAGGAGGGCGAGCAGCTCTATGAGCTGATGTGGATTAAGCCCGCCAGGATCAGGACTATCAACGGCTGGCATGAAGGTGGGATCCAGGATGTCGACGTCGACATGCAACCAAATACCTACCGCCCGCCCGCGCAGACGCCGCAGAAGCGGCCTGGGCCATGCCGATCTCTATTTTTCGTCGCGCCGGGAAAACGAGACTGGGAACCTGTTTTGCTTCGAAGGCGTCCACATCGTTGTCGCAATGACCGATGTGTACGCTGTTGGCTGGTTGGAAATACGGTCCGAGGTCATCACTGTCGGCGATCGCGGGCCGGTGTAAGTCGACCGCTGCAGCGAGGTCCTCTCCCGCCACGCTGGCACACTCGCTGGAGTTACCGGGATGCCGGAAGTCTGTATGCCCATCGATGTGGATGAGGACATTGTCCCGTTGGGGTGCCAGGGCAAGCCCGGCAGCGAGAAGTATGCTGCAGTCCCTTCCGAGGATGAGGGGCGCCCTACCGCCGCTGATAATTCGGGCGATACGACGTGAAAGACGCCGGGCATGCTCGATCATGGCCGTTTCGTTTCGAACGTGCCCGTGAACGCGAGACGCGTCGTCATCGACATAGCGCCCTGGCAACACGACACCGTCATCGATCGCACCTGTTGCCGCGAGCCGACGGTAGAGACCTGCCTCGCGAAGCGCCTCGGGTGCCCTCGACGTGCCGGGAACGCTTCCTTGGCCGGAGGCCGGAGTCCCAGGTTTGTTGGCGCGGAGAGGATTGTGATCACGCTCTGAGCCTTACACATCCTGCAGTGCCGCAGCGGGGAGGGCTGCTTCCAAGCCGGTCGGACGACGGGAGCCGTGGGGGGACGAGGAGGGAGGAGGTCTTCACGGGCTGCTGGCGTCCCTGGCGCGAAGCCAGTCGATGAACGCACCGACTTCGGTGGCTTGGGTTGGGGAGAGACGAGTTCCCCGGTAGGAGATCGCGGGTCGCACCGAAGGTTGTCCGGTTTCCGGGAGTCCGTAGGGACGCGGGGCGACATCGACGAGCTGACGCAGGCCTTCGTCGAGGATGGCGAGCTTCCCGCGGATGGCGTCGTGCTCGCCCTCCAACGCATGATTCAGAAGTGGAAGGGTTGCACCGAGGATGGCGGCCGCCTCTGCCGTCACCCTGAGGCCATCATCGCTCAGGCTGAGCAGCCGCGATCGCGCATCGTCGGGATGGGGGTCATCGTCAAGATGGCCCCTGGCTGCGATTCGGCGCAGCGTGCCCGAGACGGTGGTCTGAGCCATGCCGGTCCACCGGGAGATCTGAGTTGGGGTGACCGGCGCGCCCGCGTAGATCAGGGAGTACAAACCGAACTCGTCACCGGTCAACCCCACGGGCCGCAGAGCGTCATCGAGCAAGCGGGCGGTGAGATGACTCACCAACCAGACGTCCAGAAGAAGGGTTGTGTCATTGCTTTTACTACTGTTTAGTTTCATATTAACTACGATATCGTAGTATTATTTTGGCGAGCGAACACCACTGTGGAAAGAGAGAAATTCCGTGAAGAGGTCGGAAATCACCGAGAGAATCGCGGACCCTTTCCCGCGACACCGATTCGACCCGGGCGACGGGCGCGCCCTCGACGGCATCATCGCCTCACCGGTCGCCGAGCACCTGGCCTTTGTCGGCGTGAGCGTGTGGGATGGCCGCAGCGGCACATTGCAGCCGGATCGCTGTGTCATCATCCGCAACGGACTCATCTCTCAGATCGTCGACGCGTCAGATCCGCTGCCGTCGAACGTCACGGTCATCAACGCGTTCGGCCTGACCCTCATCCCGGGGCTGATCGACGCCCACGTGCACCTCATGTTCGACTCCGGGCCAGACCTGCTGACCCGGGGGCCGCATCTGATGCGGGAATGGTTGGACCTGACCCGCACGTATCCGCAGTCGCGTGAGCCAATCGTGCGGCGGGCTCAGCTCAGGCTCAAGTCCGGCGTCACCACGATGCGAGTCCTCGGAGACGGGTACTACTCTCTCGCGCTTCGCGATGATGTGGCGGCATGGGATGTCGTCGGTCCCCGCATCCTCACCGCGGGACTGCACGTGAACGGACCTGCCGGTTACGTTACCGGCAGCCTGGCTTCCCGTCTCGGGCCTGACGAGCAAGCCGAGTGCGCCCTCGAACTCAGGAGTCTGGACGAGATTGAAAACCGTCTCAGCGCCCACATCGCCCGCGGGGTCGACGTCATCAAGATCGCCACAACGCACGGCGACATGGGGTTCGCCGATGCGAAACCCGATCTGCCCGAAGAATGGGTTCGGGAGATCGTCCGGGTGTCGCACGAACGCGGACTGAAAGTCACGGCCCACTCCTACGGCAACGAGGGCGATTGGGCAGCCATCCGCGGTGGCGTCGACGGCATCGAACACCTGGTGAACGTGCCGCACGAGCTGCCCGACGAGATGATCGACGCGATCGCCTCGCGCGGTATCTGGGTGACCCCAACCCTGTCGGGCTCCGCCTACAGCGTCATGACCCTCCTGCGCGACCCAGCACTGTTGTATCGCGAGGACGACCTTGTAATGAACGTGGACGCCAGGGTTCGACGCAACCTCTACCGCGTGCTGCGGTTGCTCCGCGTTCCCGGCGTCGCCCGACTGCTCATGCGCCATCCCGATCCGCTCGGAAAGCTCGAAACCTGGTATGAACACAGTCTGGCCAACACCAAAAAACTGCACGACGCAGGCGTAAATCTCGCTTTCGGCACCGACGCACCGTTCGCGTTCGGCAATTTTTACCACAGCGTGATGAATGAGGCCAGGGCCCTACGGTCTTCCGGAATACCAGAGGAGGCAATCCTCCGCATGGCGACCATCGGGTCAGCCACCGCCTTGGGCATCAGCGACCAGGTCGGCGTGCTTCAACCCGGCATGAAGGCCGACTGCGTGTTACTGGATGGTGACCCGCTCGCGGACATCGAAGCGCTCAGCGCTGTCAGCCTGGTCGTGAAAGAAGGACGCATCGTGTACCAACACGACTCAGCGCCAGCGGATCGGCGCCCACCTGACGCTTGCTAGAGCGTCGTTCCTCGCGAGAGATTGCTGAGGGCCTCGAGTTTTAGGGAAAATCCCGCTCCGTCAACACGGTAATCCTCTCGGAAGAGGTACTCAACAACCAACTAGAACTGATCGAACCATTCGATACCCAATGAGTGGTTGGCCTGAGGCCAAGGGAGGCCACCGGGAGCACTATTGCGCCTTCGGTGTGGTCTTGACCGAGGAGACGTCACCCGGACGCCCCTGCAATCCCTGTTCCTGTCGGGATCCCTGTGTGCTCGTGCGGCACCACGTCTTGTGCCACAGTCGTGAATCCAAGGTCGCCTGGCTAACGGCCTAGTTGTACTGCCTAGGCGGGTTAGTCGAGTTATTGAGAACACCCGATGCCCTGCGTCTGACCCAGAACTGGCACGTAAGGGACCCAGATTGCCCGGGAGAGTGTTGCTTACAGGTTCTTGCATCGGAGGGCCGGCGCGGCCACAGCGATGAGCGCGGTCGAGGCCAACACCGGCCAGAGGACGTCGGCGCACTTTCCGGCCGCGAGCATCGCCGATTGGGAACCAAGAACGGCGATTTCTCCTGGTCGACGCGAGACCATCGAAAACCCGACATGCGGTGTCTAGTGCAACTTCACCCATGCAGTTATGCAAAATCGATGTTCGAAAATTCGACTCGAGCCGAAGGTGACGCCGCACGCCACGATGGGAAAAACTACGGGAACTCGATTTCAGTGAGATGAATGACTTGCATCAGATTTGGGAATCATCGCCGCTGATATGTGATGATTTGTCGCACAAACGTGTCTTTTGACAAGAGCAACCATGACGACTCAGCGCGCGTTATCGGAGGACGACGTCGACTCGCCGAGAGTCGTAGAGGCTCAGCGCACATGCCTCGGACGAATCGAGGTGAGAGGGTCAATGTCCGGTTCGGAATTACGTGAGTACTGCGTCGTTACGCCGTTGCGGCCTATGGCGGTCGGAGCTTGGATTGATCGGTCACATTGGCCACGGCATGTCACGGTTTGCTCCAATTTTCGTTAAGGGCCCGACGAGATCGACCGACTGATTGCTGTCCTTGGGCACTGTGGGACGCCTGTTCAACTCGTCGAGATTGCCCCTGGGCCTGACCGAACAATGGCTGTGCCTGTTGCGAATAGGGAGGTCGGTCAATCAGAGAACGGCGTCTCGGTCTCCGGTCAGCAGGTCGCTTCCGCCCCGGCCCGGTCCCCTCTCGCGATGCACGGGACAGACAACCCGTTCGAGAAGCAACCCCGCGATCTCACGAAATTGAACGTATGCGATGTCTACCCTCGCTCGCAGTCGGGAGCGCTTCGCCATGTCGGTACAGGTGGCACCGTGACCGATGTCGACGAGGAAGCGACCTGCTGACTCGCTCGAAGGCAAACTTGCCGATTCAATACCCGTGTCGAGACTGAGCTTCTCCGCGTTCGATCGGCCGCATTGGACCAACTGCCCGCAAGCCGGACGATCAACGCGACAGGACGGCCGCCCTCGCGGTCGTGCTCGTGAGTGCCGGTGCAGTGGCCGATACTGTGGGTTGAAGGCCGATAAAAGGGGGTACCGATGGAGGTTCGCGACCCGCAGGATGTCTTCCGAATTCCCGGCTACTTACCGTTCTGGTCGGCCCACACGGTGTCGGGTCTGGGCTCTGACGTCACGACCCTTGCGCTCCAGGCTCTTGTCCTGCTGACCCTGCACGGCACAGCGGCGGTTGTTGGGCTGCTGAACGTGCCCAGATGGCTGCCATATCTCCTACTGAGAATAATCGTCGGCGCGCTCATCGATCGTCGACGATGCAAACCGATCCTTATCGGCACCGATCTTGCTCGAGCCGCCCTCCTTGGAGTGATTCCGGTCCTCTCATCGCGGGCGGACTGGTCACCCTCGCCGGCGCGCCGATCGCAGTTCTTGTCGACGCCGCTTCTTACCTATTCTCTGCACTCGCCATATCCCGAATTCGCCTCGACGAAACCCATCACGATGAAGCCATGCAGTCGCGCGGACTGCGTGCTGAAATCGCAGAGGGGTTTCGGTGGGTGTACCGGCATCGAGTGCTCGGGCCGATGGCGATCGGCTCCCACGGCTGGTTCCTCTTCAACAGCATGCTCGGAACCGTGTTCATCTCATTCACTCTCCTCGGTTTGCATCTGTCTGCTTTCCAGTTCGGAATCACGCTGGCCGCAGCCGGCATCACGGCACTGGTTGGCAGCTCGTACTCGACCCGTGTCGGCCTGCGCCGGGGAGCCGGACGCACGGTCATCCTCTGCGATGCGCTCATGGTTGTCGCGTGGATGGTGATCGCCGTGGTCCCGACAGGGCATGGCCCCACCTGGATAGTCATCGCCATACTCGCTGTTGGTCAATCCCTGTACGGGCTGGCGCTCGGGCTGAGCAACGCAAACGAGATTGGCTATCGCCAACGCGTCACTCCAGATCGCCTGTAGGGCTGGATGAATACGACGATTCGATCCGCCAACCGCGCAATGATCGTCATCGGCGCGCCCCTCGGCGGATTCCTCGCGGTCGCCATCGGATACCAACCAACGTTGTGGATCGCAATAGCCGGTTTTGTCGTCGTCGCAGTCTTCCTCGGCGTATCACCCTTTCGATACGCCCAACACAGCGACTGCGCGGAGTGAAAACTGGGACCGCAGGTCCGGCCGAGCCGGTCAAAGAACTGCTCGAAAGCAAGACGTCTTGCGGGACGAATTCCTGGGCGTAACTGAGCAGGGTCACTGGCACGAGAACGTGTCAGATGGGAACGGCCTTCGGTCATCCCACCGCGAGGATTTGGACGACTGTTGAATGGGGAATGTGCCACTGGGTGATCCACGGGTTGACGAGCGGGAGGTCGGTGTCGGTGTCGGTGTCGGTAAATTTTTTGGTGTTTCGTGTGACGAAGCGCGTCGAGCCGGCAGACAACGCGGTGGCCGCAATCATCGCGTCGACCATCCCGATCGGATTCCCGAGCTGCTGCGGGTGCACCACAACCCACCCGTGCTGGAGTGATGACAACGCATCGAAAGGCAGCATGCGTTCGACACCAAAGCACATCTCGGCTGCCGTGACAGCAGTGCTCTAGCGGGTGGGCGCCTGGTGAGCGTCGGGCCACGAAACAACAGCCGGGTTGGGTTCCCCATGCATCAGCTCAGAACCGATTTTTGTATCCAGTACGATCAAGCGCCTCAGCCTGCGGCGCGTGGTCTATCGTCACGACGAGCTTTGCCATCCCCCTCGATCTCATCGAAGCCAGTTCGAATGCGGCTACCCAATCCCCCGGCGGCCTTACTCGAGTGAGCTGCACAGCCGCGGCAGGGACCACGCGAACTTCCGCCTCAATGGAACGGCCAACGGGGCACAATCCGGCGCGCCGGTGACACTGGCGCCCAAGCATTCCTCGTGCAGAGGAATAGAGAAAATGACTGTCGATTCCCGTGGTGTCGATCGGGCGCTCACTTCGTCACCTCGGTCCCGAGGATCCCGATCTGCTCGAGAACCGCCGACAGCGGGGGCGAACACCTCGACCTCACCTCCTCGACCTTCTTCGCAATGGATTCTTCGCAATGGGAATGGCGTCGGTGATCCGCTGGCGTTCCGACGGCGTCGTCCCGGTGGTGTGTCCGTCGCGACGTCTCCGAGGGTGGAGCTTCCGACTGCGTGATGCCCTCAATCGTTGCATGCGTCTGCCGATACGTTAGCGCTCGGAGACTCCGGACAATTCCGCATTGCTGAGGTCGAGCCAGGGCGGGAGGGGCGGACAGCGTTGCTCGAAATAGGCGACGACACGAGAGCGCGGCTTCGCCGCCAGAATATCCACATAGGGATCCCACGCGGCAAGGGCCGCGGACTGGTAATAGGCCGGGCCTCCATCCGGCGGAGCCGAGGACTTCGCACCGGCGGAGAGAAGGCACGGTCGCACGATCTTGCGCTGGTAGTCGAACAGCGCGGCCCGGGAGCTTCCGCTCAGGTACGACACCACCTCCGATTCGCTCGGGGAACTTGCCTCACAGACGTACTGCTCCGCCTCGAACTCGAGCTGGGACTGGCCGAGACTCGAGGTGTACCGGAAACCGTTGTCGGTGGGTGATGCTGGGATGCCGCTGGCCCGGAGGCAGGCGAAGACCACCTCGCGCTGATCGTGGTTGGTGACGGGACGCGTTGTGGGAACCTCAGGGCGCAGCGCGTCGGGATAGTCCTTCACGACATCCGCCCAATGGATGTCAATGATGGACTGCCGGATCTGCTCACGGCGTTGCGGTCCGAGCGGATCGAGGGCGGGGGCCTCCGCGCAGCCCGCGAGGAGCGCGATGCAGGCGGCAACCGTGACAACGACCTCTACCCTGCGGCCGGAGGTTGTCACGGTTCCAGGTTCAGCCAGGTCGGCGTCGGCGGGCAGCGCTGTTCAAGATAGGTCCGGGTCCGGGTAGATATGGTGCTGGTCCAGATCACCTGATAGGGATTCCACCCGGCCAGCCCCGCGAGGCCCACAGCAGCCGATCGGTCAGGCGACGCGGGTGACGGCGCTCCGGCGGTCAGTAGGCACGGCCGAACTACCCGGAGGTGGTAGTCATAGAGAGCCGCGGACTGCGCAGGCGTGAAATATGACGCCACCTGGGACTCCGCCGGATGCCCCGCCTCGCAGGAGTAGAAGCTCACTGCCACTTCGAGCGGGGTTTGACCCGCACTGCCGTAGACAGCATTCCCATTCACGACGTGGGCCACGATCCCGGCCAACCTCAGGCACTCCACCATGGCGTCTGGCCAGTCGTGATCGGGAACCGTCACCATCATGGTGACCTCCGGGCGGATCGCCTCGGGATACTCCGTGGCGACCGGCGACCATTTCGAGTCAAGGATCGTGGCGCGGATGGACGCTCGTTGGCTATCGGTGAAGACGACCGCACCCGATTGAGCATTCACGGGCACGCACCCACCGAGCAGGATGATCCCTGTCACCACCGCGGCGATTGCCGCCATTGCGCGAAGTCGGCCCATGCCGAGAGTGTGGCAGCGGAGTCTGGTGATTGGTCGTGCACCCGGAGGGCGAGTTGGGGTCGGCTTCGCGGGGTGGGCTTCACGGGGCGAGGTCCATCCATCCGGGTAGGGGCGGACAGAGCTTCTGGATGAAGGCGAGGCGGGTCGTTGGTATGGAGCTATTCCAGGCGAGCCGGTAGGGATTCCAGCCGTCGCGCGTGTACGCGCTCCGCAGGAACTTGAACCAGCTAGGCGGGGCCTCCGAGGGCACGCCCGATAGAATAAGGCAGGGTCGAACAGTGCCGATGTAGTAGTGATAGAGCGCCTCGAGGCGGTCGCGGTCGAGATAGTAGATAACGTCTTCGGCGGTGGGATAGCGCACGATGCACCGGTAGGTCACGACCGCGAAGTCCTCTGCGGTCCGTCCTGCGGTATGGCCGAACTGGAAGTAATGGCCATCGACGAAGACTGTGAAGCCTTCGGCACGCAGGCAGCCGACCATCGACGCCTGCCAGTTGCCCTCAGTTGCAGTATGAGCAACCATCACGTGCGGACGCTTCGCGTTAGGAAACTGCGAGGTCACGATCTTCCAGTGTTCGGCCTGTAGGTCGACACGGATCGCGGCGCGCTCGGCTAATGAGAGCTCGGCTGAGCGGGTGACCGGTGCACAGCCGGCCAAGAGGACGATGCCGACCAGCATCGCCGCGGGGCTACGGAGCACGCGAGCAGTGAATGCCCTACGGTCAAGCGCCGATGCTCGGGCGCGTCTCGGAAGGATCGCCATGGCCGATTCTCCCACCATGGGCCGGATCGGGCCTTCGTTCCGATGAGACGGTCAGCGCGTCCGGCCGATGAGCAGGTCGACGCGCCATCCGCTCCGCGTCTTGTGGACGGATGCCGGGATGCGGGCTTTCTTGCCTGCACCGTCGAGACGGCCGAGAGCCTCATCGATGACCGGTTCAAGTCCACGCGGGATCCTGCCTACAACGCCGGTCACTCGTGATCCGGAGAAAAGTCGGATGTCCATCGGGGAGTCTGTGCGCTCCTCCTCCGCAGTCCGGCGCGAGATCGCCGTTTCGAGGTCTGATTCTCCGCTGTCAATGATGCGCTGCAGTTCCTCCTGGTGCGGGGCGCTGTTGGCAAGCCGCAGGGTTGTCCGAGTCTTATTCGGCAGCAGGTTGTACCTGTAGTCGTCGAACGAGCCGGAGCCGCGGTCGTCTCGCGGAAGGGACGTGTCGACGGGCGCGCGATTCCAGAAAGCCATGCGTGAATGCTACCGAGTGGGGGCAATACGGATGCTCCGAACCGCACAGGGCTCCGCGCGTGCCGACCGAGTCCGTGGTTTCACTCAACCCAGCGATATTCGAATTCGGGTCTGCCGGGAGCGCCGTACCGCGGCGTACGAATCGCCCGAGAGCTATCGGCGAGATAGCGACGAGCGGTGACCCGCGAGAAATCGAGGGCCCCCGCGGCGCGCATCGAGGAGACCGGCATCGGCGAAGCCCTGAGGTAGGCCATGACGACCGCCAGGGTGGGTGCCGCGAGCCCCTTGGGCAGGGTGGCGGGTGCCGAGCGGCGAAGGGAGGCGTGCATCCCGTCGATATCCGTCTGTGTCGTCGCCGTACCCGAAGACTCGAGTTGGCGCCGGTATTCGAGATACGACTCGAGGCGGTCACGGAAGACGGCGAACGAGAACGGCTTGATCAGATACTGCACGACACCGGCAGAGATCGCCGTGCGCACCACGTCCGTCTCCCGCACGGCGGTGATTGCGATGATATCGACCGGAATCCCCGACGAGCGGATGCGCCGGGCCAGTTCGAGTCCGTGGCCGTCGGGCAGATTCATGTCGAGCAGTACGAGATCGATCGGCACGCCCTGAGCCGAGGCCTGGATCGCCGCCTGTGCCGACGCCGCCGTTCGCGCGATGCCCGCGAGTTCGAAGCCCTCGAGGCGGCCAAGATAATTCGCGTGAGCCTCGCCCGTGAGTGCGTCGTCCTCGACGACAAGGGTGCGGATCACGTCGGATCCCCCTTGGCAAGTTGCCAGCGGGCGACGAACCGTGTTCCCTTCACGCCGGAGGACGTCACCTCGACGACCCCTCCTCGGCGGGCCAGGGTGTCACGCACCACAGCGAGGCCGAAGCCGCGCCCCGACGAACCCGGCGGCCTGGTCGAGAACCCGCGGTCGAAGATATGGTGAAGGTGATCCGGGTTGATGCCTGGCCCGCTGTCGGTGACGGTGAGCTCGATGATGCCCGTGGCGCGATCGATGGTGAGTCGCACGCTGACCCGGGCCGGCGAGGCTCTCCCCGCCGCGGCATCCAGCGCATTGTCGACGAGGTTTCCGACCACCGAGACGAGTTCCGAGGTGGACAGGGCGGATGCCTCGAGGTCGTCATCCACGCCAAGGCGCAGTACTACGCCCCGCTCACCTGCCTGCGCGACCTTGCCGAGCAGTAGCGCGGCGAGCGCCGGCTCGGATGCGAAAGCAGCCACCCTCGGCAAGATCGGTGGACTGGCGATCGGCTACTTCCTCATTATGTCCACCTTCGCGCTCGGGATCGGACTCGTTGTCGGCAACCTGCTTCACCCCGGCACCGGACTCAACATCGCCACCTCTACCTATAAGGCCGTCGGCGAACCGGTGAGCGGAACCGCCTTCATTCTCGGCATCACCCCGGAGACGCTGTTCTCATCCTTCACCTCCAGCAGTATCCTCCAGGTTCTCCTGGTCGCGCTGCTGGTCGGCTTCGCACTGCAGGGCCTCGGTGAGAATGGTACGAGCATCCTCGAGGCCGTCAAAAAGCTGCAGGCACTGGTGTTCCGCATCCTGAGCATGGTGCTCTGGCTGGCCCCGATCGGCGCCTTCGGCGAGATCGCCGCGGTGGTCGGAAACACCGGAGGCGGCGCGCTACTGAGTCTCGCTACGCTGCTCGTTGGCTTCTACATCACCTGTGCGGTGTTCATCATCGTGATCCTCGGCACAATGCTCAGGGTCGTCACCGGAGTGAACATTTTCAGCCTGATGAAATACCTTGGGCGCGAATATCTGCTCATCGTGGGAACCTCCTCTTCCGAAGCCGCCCTCCCTCGCCTTATCTCCAAGATGGAGCACCTCGGTGTCTCGAAGTCGGTCGTTGGAATCACCGTGCCGACGGGCTATTCGTTCAATCTCGACGGCACTGCCATCTATCTCACGATGGCTTCTCTCTTCATCGCCAATGCGATGGGCAAACCGTTGGAGATCGGGGCTCAGATCGGCCTCCTCGCTCTCATGATCATTGCCTCGAAGGGGGCCGCGGGAGTCACCGGCGCCGGTCTCGCAACGCTGGCCGGCGGCCTGCAGACCTACCGCCCCGACCGTGTCAACGGTGTCGGCGTAATCGTGGGTATCGACCGGTTCATGTCGGAGGCACGCGCCGTTACGAACTTCACCGGAAACGCCGTCGCGACTCTCCTCATCGCCCGCTGGACCCGCCAGATCGATGTTATCCAGGTGCGAGCGGTGCTCTCGGGCGAGCGCCCGTACCTGGAGTCGATGCTGGCCGGGACGGATGGTCACGGCGACTCCGTTCCTGTCACCGCTACGACCACCGCCGCGACCACCCTGGTCGTCGAAGACTCGGAACGCCAGGCGGTGAAGTCCCGCTGACAGCAACTTTCCCGCGAAAGAAAAGGCCGACCCCACTGGGTCAGCCTTTTCTGCCTTGCTCCTGCTCCGCCTGTGACGCGCTTAAGCGGCCTTGTCCGACACGTAGCTGCTGACCCGGCCCGCCGGGCGTTTCACCGGCATGGCCGACTCACGTGGCGTGCCAAGCACAGCAGCATCCGCGACCTGAGCGTCGGCGTCGATGCGCATCCCGCCGGCGATGCGCACGTTCGTGCCGATACGCGAATGGCTACCGAGCCGCACGTCGTTTCCGACGACAGTGTCGCGGCCGATGTGCACGTTCTGCCCGATGAACACACGCTCGCCAAGCACAACTCCCTGGTCGATCCAGCTTCCCGAGCCGATCGTGCCGTTGTCACCTATTCGGGCATCCGCCTCGATGTACGCCGTTGCGGCCACAAAAGTGCTCGCCTGCACGCGCGCCTTCGGCGAGACGAATCCTCGACCGTTAGCGTGATGCTGGTATTTGAGAACGGTGCCGTTCTCTGCCTCTACTTCTTCGTTTACTCTTCCCATGTGGGACCTCCCTGTGCTGTTCCTCAACTAATAAACGCAAAAAGGCATCGGATGATTCCTCAGAGGCGCTTCACAGGTAACTGACAGCGGAGGACGGATTTGCGGCCCTCCCGCAATGACGAAAGCCGCCATCCGAGGGATGACGGCTTTCGGCCATACGCGGGAGACTAGCGGCGCAGCCCGAGGCGCTCAATGAGCGTGCGGTATCGCGCGATATCGATGTCCTGCAGGTAGCCAAGCAAGCGACGGCGCTGTCCAACGAGCAGCAGCAGACCACGACGGGAGTGGTGGTCGTGCTTGTGCTCTTTCAGGTGCTCGGTGAGATCCTTGATGCGTGCAGTCAGCATTGCGACCTGCACCTCGGGGCTACCGGTGTCACCGGGATGGGTGGCGTACTCGTCGATGATTATCTTCTTGGCTTCTGGTGCTAATGGCACAGATTGCCCCTCTCACTCGTTGCGCGGTGCTTGTCACTGAACGTGCAAGCTCTCTTTTTCCGCGGCCGTTAGACGGCAACCTTCTCAGGTTAGCAGAGCGGATGGATACGAGAGCACCTGGGACTGAACAATCACCCAGTCAGCTCCTGAGGGCGCTCCGGATCCGATTCGGAGTCTCCCAGGACAGGTGCCAGCCACGCCAAAGCGGGCCTTTCGCGTGGTGAAGACCGGGGACCTGAGCGTGCCTGCGACCATCCGGTAGAAATCGCCTGTGCCATCCAGTTGGTTCCTTGATGGCTTCAGTCTCCGAGTTCGTCGGGGACGAGTCCTGCAGATCGGGATCGCGGGGATGACGGGGGACGGGCGTGCGCGTTCACCATCAGTTTTTCATCGAAGTTGCCGTTCAACAGCAGTTTTACGGAGGTGAACGAGTGGTGATGATGTTGAGCACGGATGCGGATGCCGCAAGCAGAAATCCGGATGGCACCGTGGCAGGCATTCGGCGGCCACTCGCGCCACAACCCTCGCGCCGCTACCCTCGCGCCGGGCGGATGTTCTCCCCCGCGCTCCTCGACAGAAGCAGCCCTTCCACGGTCGCAAGTGCCGTGAGCAGCGCGAGCACCGCGAACGCGAATCCGAAGGCACCCGATCCGGACGCGAAGCTGTCCCCCAGTCGCAGGGCCACCGCCCCGACGGCCACGCCGAAGCCCGCGGCGAGCTGTTGCAGCGTTGAGGCGAGGGTGTTGGCATCCGTCATCTCGACCCGCTCCACATCGGCAAAGGCGATGGTGTTGTAGGCGGTGAAACCGGTGGAGCGTGCCACCCCGCTTGCGGTGAGGAGCACGATCACGACCCACAACGGCGTCGAGCTGGAGAGCAGCGCCATGAGCGCCATCGACAGGGAGGCTACGGCGCTGGCGGCCACGATCACCGCCGGGAACCCGAAGCGGCGCAACAGGGACGTGGTCGCCGGTTTGATGGCGAGGTTGCCGACGAATACGAAAAGCACAAGCGCACCGGAGAGCAACGGCGAGTAGCCGAAGACGTCCTGGAAGAGCAGCGGCAGCAGGAACGGAACCGCGTTCACCGTAAGCCGGAACAGGGATCCGCCCGCGTGCGAGAGTCGAAAGGTCTCAATGCGCAACGCGCGGAGGTCGAGCAACGGATGCGGCGCACGCAGCTGGTGCGCGATGGCAAGGCCCACCAAGCCGAAACCGCCCACCGCCCAGCCGATCGTTACGAGCACCCCGGGATCGCGCTCCGCCAGCAGGGAGCCCAGGTAGACCAGCGAGCCGAGTCCCGTGCAGGTGAGCGCTAGCCCCAGCCAATCCAGCCGGGGCGGTGACTCGCGCTCCTCCGTCGGGATGAGCCGCAGAGCGGCGAGAAACGCGACGATACCGAGTGGCACGTTGATGAGGAAGATCCAGTGCCAGGTGAAGTAGGTCGTGATGATTCCTCCGGCGAGGGGCGCGACGATGGGAGCAACGAGCGCCGGCCAGGTGAGCAAGGCGATGGCGCGGATGAGATCGGCACGGTCGGTGACGCGGAGCACCGCGAGCCGACCGACCGGCACCATCATCGCTCCTCCGACGCCCTGCAGCACCCTCATGATGGTGAGTTCGAGCAGGCTCGAGCTGAGCGCACAGAGCACCGAGGCGAGGGTGAAGATCGCGATGGCGGCGAGGAAAATGCGACGGGACCCGAGGCGCCGGGTAATCCATCCACTCAGCGGGATGAGCACCGCGAGCGTCAGCAGGTAGGCCGTAATCGTGATGCCGACCGCGACCGATGGCACACCGAGCGAGCGACCAATGCTCGGGGCGGCGGTGGTGAGGATCGTGCCGTCGAGGTTTTCCATGAAGAATGTGCCGGCGACAAGCAGCGCGATGTTCCTCTGCCGAGTGTCCCCCATGACTCCCGAACTTAGCGTGTGTGCGCCGCTTATTCCTCTACCCGCACGAGCGCCTCGTTGTGCTTGAGGAAGCCGGGCTTCCAAGGAGGGTCGTAGCGGGCGAAGTACAGGTTGCCTGCCGGCCGCAATCCGGCATGCTCTACGGCAGCCAACAGCATCTCACCGTTCTGTTCGAAGCGGGCGTCCGTCCATCCACCGCCGAAGCGCCGGGCGGCCACGAGGCTGGCCGGGACAGCCACGGTCGCCACCGAGGCATCGCTGGGCACCGGCACGGTCGCGGGATCGGTGCCTTCCGGCAGCACGAAACTCACGGTGTGAGTGTGTTCGCCGAGCGGCTCCTGAGTCACCGGCGCGGTCATCGGGATGCGCGTGGCCTGCGCATTCCGGCCGCTGATATAGCTGATGAGCGGTCGGAACCCGAGATTCCCGGCGCGAAGGAAATCGCCATCCACCGTCACCTGCACGAGCACATGATCGGGATACCGCCGAAGTTCGAAGTCGTCGAAGGAGCGCTCGATCTCGAAGGGCTGCTGTTCGGTCATACTCTGAACGTTACGCCGATCCCGTGCGTTCGGGCTGCCCGGCTCTCGTCGTGCGCAGCTGATTGAGAATCAGGCGAGGGCGTCCGTGCCCGAACGAAATATCACTGCACTACCCGGCGGCCGCTACCACAGTGCGGGAGAGAGCTTGCCTGCGCGTACGACATCCCCACTGTGCTCCTCATTGATTTCGTTCGCCCGCAGCCGAGACCGACGAGAGATCTCCTTTCGAACTCGGCAGTGCGGGACTGGCGTTCCACTACGCCCACCGGGGCCCGGGTCTGGCGAGAGAGATCCGACAGCGACGGCGCAGAGCCGGGGTTCCTCCGTGACCAGGAACGCGAGCGCGCGGTCGAGTCGCGCACTACCGAACAGGGCAATCTAATGGGGCACATCCGGGATCCGCGCGGGCGCGAACAGCGGCAGCTCGACGGGCTCGTCGGCCTCGTCACTACCGAAACCCCTCGAGGAGGATCGAACCCGGCGGAATGCGCAGCACGGCCACCGTGATGACGGTGATACGGCCCAAAGATCGGGAATCGGGTCGCGGGGTGGCCAGCATCCGGGAGTTGGTCTGCGATGCCGGGTACCGCACGGTGTTTCTCGCAGCGGGCTTAAGCCAGGCGCACCACCACATG
>JAYTTG010000387.1:0-17904 GCA_043745175.1 Microbacteriaceae bacterium | reverse complement strand
AAGGGCGGTTCACTCGGCCTCATCTCCAGCATCGTCATGGGGGTGGCATCCACCGCTCCGGCCTATAGCCTCGCAGCGAGTCTGGGGTTGATCGTCGCGAGCGGCGGCGCGCTTCTCGCGGGGGTGAAGGCACCGGGCATCGTGCTGCTCGCTTTCATTCCGATGTATCTCATCGCCGTGGCCTATCAGGAACTCAACCGCGCAGAACCCGACTGCGGCACGACCTTCACTTGGGCGACCCGCGCGTTCGGGCCGGTCACCGGCTGGATGGGGGGCTGGGGAATAATCGTCGCCGACGTCATAGTCATGGCGAACCTGGCCCAGATTGCCGGGTCGTACACCTTTACCCTCCTCGGCCAATTCGGCGTTCCCGGCATGTCCGACCTGTCGAGCAGCACCCTCTGGTCGACCGTGGCCGGCCTCCTCTGGATCGCCCTGATGACCTGGATCTGCTACCGGGGCATCGAGATCTCCGCGCGACTCCAGTACTTCCTGCTCAGCATCGAAGTCATCATCCTCATCGCCTTCGCCGCATTCGCGGTCGTGCGGGTCTACTCCGGCAACGCGGAAAGTTATTCACTGGTGCCGACCCTTGACTGGTTCAATCCATTCACCCTCGACTTCACGAAGGTGATCGCTCCCGCGATGCTCACCGCCATCTTCATCTATTGGGGCTGGGACACTGCCGTCTCGGTCAACGAGGAGACCGCCGATCCGACCAAGACGCCCGGTCGCGCCGCGATCATCAGCACGCTGCTGCTGCTGGTGACCTACGCGCTCGTCGCGGTCGCGGTCGTCGCCTTCGCTGGTGTCGGCACGAAAGGCGTCGGTCTCGGAAATCCCAACAACGCGAGCGACGTCTTCTCCGCCATCGGACCGCAGCTGTTCGGAAACAGTGTCATCGGACACATCCTGCTCCTGCTGCTCGCCGCGTCGATCCTTACCTCGGCATCCGCGTCCACGCAGACGACGATCCTGCCGACGGCACGCACCGCGCTCTCCATGGCTGTCTACAAGGCGATCCCGGCAAAGTTCGCGCGCATCCACCCGAAGTACCTCACGCCGACCTGGTCGACGATCGGCATGGGGATCGTCTCGGCGGCGTTCTACCTGCTGTTCACCCTGATCGGGGCCGATACCCTGCTTCGGGCACTCGTCGGATCCATCGGACTGATGATCGCATTTTACTACGGACTCACGGGATTCGCCTGCGTCTGGTTCTATCGGAAGACGCTCACCTCGTCGTTTCGCCACTTCATCATGCGAGGACTCTTCCCGTTCGTGGGCGGAGCTATCCTGCTCCTCGTCTTCGTCTACGGGCTGCAGCAGTTCGCTCTTCCGGAGTGGATCCAGGACGACAAGGGTCACAACGTGACGATCTTCGGTATCGGAGCGACCGCAGTGGTTGGCGTGCTCGGGCTGTTGATCGGCGCGGTGCTCATGTTCCTCTGGTTCCTGCGTCAGCCGGAGTTCTTCCAGGGCAAAACGCTTCCGCGTCGCTCCGACGACCTCGTGCTCTCTCCGGGCGAGGGACGCGTTCCCACCTTCGGACTGCCGGACTCCGGAAGGATGCCAGAACTCATCGCGCCCGACCTCTCGAATCTTCCGCCCGGGCAGTCGGTGATGGATGCGGTCACCGGCGAGGAACTGCCCGGCGCCCCCTCCGCGAGCCCTCTGCCGCCCGCGCAGAAATAACCTCACAGGTCTCCGAGTGGGTACAAACGGCTCCCAAACCCGAAATTTGGAGCCGAAATTGCCCACTCGGAGGTGTCGTAGGGTCATCTGGTGAAACAAAACCCCGTGGCATCCGCTCTTCTGGCGGCCATCGTTGATGTGGTGCTCGTCACAGCCTTCGTGCTGATCGGCAGAGCGAGCCACGACGAGGGCCCGCTGGGCACTCTGGTGACCCTCTGGCCGTTTCTCGCGGGACTGGCGATCGGGTGGATCGGAGCACGGGCGTGGCGCATGCCGTTCAGGCTGCGCTGGACCGGTCTCACAATCTGGGCAGCGACGGTGATCGTCGGAATGCTCTTGCGCGGTGTGAGTGGGCAGGGGGTTCAACTCGGATTCGTGATCGTCACCACCGTGGTGCTCGCGATCTTTCTGCTCGGCTGGCGGGGGATCGCGCAGTTCGTGCTGCGCCGGAGAGCCCGTCGCGCCTGACACGAAATCCGATTTCGGCTACATCGCCTGGATGATCGTGAGCAGGCATCCTCGAACCCGAAGTAGGGCATCCATCGTGCGGTCTGTCCGACGCCCGCGTATCTTAAGATACCGAAGAGTGGATCGCCGCCCGCACTGAATGTTGACATTCGGAAATCTTTGGAGTCGCTTATCACCGAAGTAGTCCAGCCGACTGCGTCGCGGTAGAACGCGAGCGCGCCTTCGTAGTCTGCGGCATGCAGCTCGTGCCACGCCGGAGCACCAGCCTCATTGACCAGGCCGAATCCGGGATGACCGGAGGGCTGCCAGGCTCGGAGCGCGGCACCCGAGGGATCCGCAAGCCCGACCATTGCATTGTTCCGAGACCGGGCACCCCGTGGGTGAAGAAGACATGCCCGCAGTTGCCGGTGATAGCGACGGCCGTTGTAATCGGTGCCCGCCTGCTCGTGCGTCCGACCGAAGACAACCGTGTAGAACTCGATCGATTGGGCAGTGTCGGAACTCTGCAGGTCGAGCCAGACGGGGGCGCCGAGCGCGATATCGGTAGGAGCGGTCGCGTTGGAACCTTTTCCGTTCGTTCGCCGGTGATCGGTGATTCTGGGGCAGCCCCCTCCATGGTTCTGCACCCTGCGCCCGAGCGCAATGCCACCGACCGTCGCGGCATAGGTGCGACGTCCGTCCAGACGGCGTATTCTCAAGGCACACGGGGAGCCATTCGGGCTCCCGATCCGAGGGAGCTCACCATGGCCGACAAGTCACCGAAAAAGTCAACCTCGAAGACCGCGGCGTCCAAGTCCCTCAAGGAGAAGCGCGCCGACAAGAAGACCAAGGCAGCGAACAAGCCCAACGGCTGAGTTCGACCGGAGGCCCGGGACATCCCGTGAAACGGAGTGAGTCCCGGGCCTTCGTCGTGTCGCCTGGTGATCTGTAGCCGGGGGATCAGGCCGTGTTCATTACGTCCGCAGTGAAATTCTGTACTCGGGTGAGGAGTCCCTTGGCGCGCTTGGCCACGACCTCGCCTGGGTTCGGCTGCATCGGTGAAGCGGGCGGCATGATCCTGATGATGAGCGAACAGGCGAGATCGGCGCAGATGTAAGTGCCGACCGTGTTGCCGTCACGACCGGATTTTCCGGCCCGCGCCGCCGAGAAGAGCGCGACCTGGTCGGAGGGCTGCGGAGTGCGGCAGAGGGAGCACATCGCCGAGATGCCTGGCCTCATGCTCGCGCCGGACGCCCGAAGAACGATGCCGACCGGCCGGTCATCCACCCAGTGCACGAGATAGCCGCGCAGGGGTGCAGCGTGGTCTCGCCAGCCGAGGTATTCCCGCTCATCCCAGAGCATTTCGTGCAGGCCTGGCAGCGGCATCCGCTGGATTTCACCTTTCGATGCGTTGACGATACTGCGACGGATGTCGGTTTCGTTGAGCGGTTTCATGGCCTCCTCGGGAGCACGGGATCGGTGACGTACTGCATGACCACCAGCGTAATCGGCTCCGGCAAGGCGTTGACCCGGAGGGAATACTGTTTTGTGAACATGCGGAGGACACGCTGGCCCTACTCGAGGCGAGCGCTGGTGCATTCCCTACTCATGATAAGAAGACTTCGACATGGCGATAAGCGCCGTGATCACGCCCACACCACCGAACACGGTGATGATGATCAGGATCGTGTACAGGATCGCGGTCGTCTGGGCCATGGGAACTCCTTAGTCTGCGGGGTGAAACCTTGCGGATGTCACCGTATCGTTGCATCCTGATCGTCACGCCCGCAGCTTTTCCAACAGTGGGCCGGCGGCCTCGTCGAGGAAGCGCTGCTGGTTCTCGTCGCCGACCTGCACGAGTGCGACATCCGTGAACCCGACGGCGGCGTAGGTGCGCACGGCATCGGCGAGTTCGTCGAGATCAGGGCCGCAGGGGATGCTGCCAGCGACATCCTCTGGCCGCACGAATCGGCTGGCACCCTCGAACCCGACGGGGATCGGCAGGTCGGCGTTGACCGCCCAGCCGCCGCCGAACCAGCGAAACTGGTCGTGAGCCACCGCGATCGCGGCATCCTTATCCGGTCCCCAGCAGATCGGGATCTGGCCGATGGAGCGGGATGGCCCGTCGTGCACCCTCGCCCACCCAGCGAGCAAGTCGGCTGCGGGCTCGGTGGTGATGAGATGATCGCCGAGCGGGGCGAATCGGGCGATCGACTTGTCGCCCGAGACGGCAACCGCGATCGGCACCCCCCCCGTCGGGCAGATCCCAGATGCGGGCGGAGTCAATGCGGAAATAGTCACCTTGCCAGGTGACGAGTTCACCGGTGTGCAACTGCCGGATGATCGTGATGGCCTCGGTGAGCATGTCCTGGCGCTGGGCGACCGTCGGCCAGCTCTCGCTGATCACGTGCTCGTTGAGGTTCTCGCCCGAACCGAGGCCCAGGATGAACCGGCCGTCGGCGAGCAACTGCATCGTCGCGGCCTTCTGGGCGATCACAGCGGGGTGGTATCGCAGCGTCGGGCAGGTCACGTAAGTGGCGAGTTCGACCCGTTCGGTGGCGTGGGCCACTGCTCCAAGAATCGACCAGGCATAGGGCGCGTGGCCCTGCGAGGTCAGCCACGGCGAGTAGTGGTCGCTTGACACCTCAAAATCGAAGCCAAGCCGTTCCGCCTTCACGGCGTAGTTCATCAGCTGCTTCGGCCCGCTCTGCTCGGTCATGAGGGTGTGCCCGTAATGCGTCACAGACTCACTGGTACTCCGCCGGGCCGCAAAATCAACCCGCATGCAGTTGACTTGCGGAGTGCACCTCGAATCGATCGCCCGGCTCCGCTCCGACCTCCTCGACGCTCGCTTCAGTGTCGACACCCTCACCGGATTATGGGGGAAGCGGGCGGATGCGGCCCTTCACCGCGGCCAACGGGTACCGGCGGTTCGTGCGCTAGCCGGGCCGGCCGCCGCGACTCCGGCAGGCATGCTCGCCAGGGTCTTCGTGCTCGGCATGCCGGCTTCGACCGAGCAGCTCGCCGCAGCCCTCCCCACGCTCGGCATCGACGGTGCGATCCAACTCGGGCTCGTCTCACTGGAGCGCGACGGTCTCCGCGCAGCGCTCGACCTGCGCCCCTACAGCTTTGTCGACGCTCACGGGGTGGGTAGTTGGTGGATCGCGAGCGACCTCGGCGAGCTCACCGTCGGCGGCGCCCTCCGCGAGGACCACGTGCTTGGCGTGGGTGGCGCCTCGCTCACCCTCAGCGGCCTCATGATCAGTACGCCGGTCGATTCAGCCCTCGACCTCGGTACCGGTTGCGGCATCCAAGCCCTCCATGCCGCCCGTCATGCCACCCGGGTAGTCGCCACCGACATCTCGCCCCGCGCCCTGGAGATCGCGGCGCTCAACGCGGAACTGAACGGCATCCGCAACATCGAGTTTCGGCTCGGTAGCCTGTTCGAGCCCGTGGTGGGAGAGAGGTTCGGGCACATCGTGTCGAACCCGCCGTTCGTGATCACGCCAAGGGCCGAGGGCGTTCCGTCGTACGAATACCGGGACGGAGGAATGGTGGGCGACGCCCTGGTCGAGTCGGTGATTGCCGGGCTGGTCGCCCATCTTGAGCCGGGCGGGATCGCGCAGCTGCTCGGCAATTGGGAGTATCGCGACGGTCTCGACGGTCTCGACCGTGCCGGGGTCTGGGTTGCCTCCACCGGCCTCGACGCCTGGGTAGTGGAGCGAGAGGTGCAGGATGCCGCGCTCTATTCAGAGACCTGGATCCGCGATGGCGGCACCCGCCGCGGCCCCGAATTTGACCGGCTGTACGAGGCCTGGCTCGACGATTTTGACGGGCGCGGGGTGACGGCGGTGGGATTCGGGTACCTCACCCTGAGAGCGACTTCCCGTGGCCTCTGCCGACTGGAGCGGCTGGACAGCGCCGTCGGTGGAGGGCTCGGCGCCCACGTCGCCGATACCTTGGCGGCATCGGACTGGCAGTCCGACCGCACCGATGACCAGCTCGGGCGTGCACGGCTGGTACTCGCCCCGGATGTCACGGAGGAACGCCACTATTGGCCGGGGGCAGCCGACCCCACCGTGATGACCCTCCGCCAGGGCGGGGGATTCGCCCGCTCGGTGCCCCTCGACACCGGGCTCGCGGCCCTCGTCGGCGCCTGCGATGGGGAACTCAGCGTGCGGGCGATCATCGCCGCGATTGCGCAACTGCTCGAGGTGGAACCGGTCGCACTGTCGACGGACCTGTTGCCGAGAATTCGCGAACTCGTGACGACGGGGTTTCTGCGGCCGCTCAGCTGACTCGGGAGTGCTGTCGCCACACCTCGCAGGCAGTCCAGAATTCTCGTCGGAGCCGTCGTCATTGCGCCGCTATCACGGTTGTTTTTCAATGAGCAGCCGGTTGAACGCCCAGCCGGCTGTCGTGATCAGGAGCACGGCGCCCACCATGGAGAGCAGCTGGACGGGGGTGTGCAGGATGCCAAGCGCCACAACCAATGTCGATGCGCCAGCCGGGGGTATGGCAGTTTCAGAAGGCTCAACACCGCGGTTGTGATCCCCACGGCGGCCGCCCCGGCGATCACGTAGGACACGGTGAGGCCGCCCACCGGCGCGGACCGGTGCCGGGATAGGCCGAAAACGGTGTGGCCGGTCACTCCGGCAGCAATGCCAACGACATGTCCGACAATCGTGTTGAGGGGCCGCGCGGAGGGCTGTTTCGGTGATTCGAAGAACAGCATCACCGTGGGGCCGAGGCTAGGAAACAGTCAAGGCTGCTTGATGAGGAGACCCACGGCGCCGGTGATGCTGAGGGTCAGAATCGCCAGGACTGCAGCGTAAGCGGCTCCGCCCCGCGGTGCTGCTGAACCTTCTGTAAGCGGCAGTCCCCGGTGGGAGGCTCGGTCACCTGGCGATTATCAGTGCTTGGGGGGCGGCTTGTTTCATTCGTGTTGTCAGCCAGCCCAGCTGCACCTTTATCTGCGCTTCGCACTGCCCAACGACTGCGACGAGCTGATCATCGCGGAGCGCGAGGGCGGCTTGCTTGACCATCATCCAGGTAACATCGACGAGGTTTGCCAAGAGATACAGGTCTTGGAGGTCACGGATTAGACCGACCGGCCCGGTCCTGGTCGTGGTCATCCCGCCCGCGTGAAACCGTTCCGGTTCGTCGTCGGGTTGTTCGCCGTACCGCTCAGTCACGCGCGTCAGCGCGCGTTCGTGCTGGTCACATTGCTGTGCAAGGGCCTGGCACAGGTGGTACACGTCGGGTTCAGCGCCGTGCCCTTCGGCGACATGCCGATATGACGATGCCAACACCTGCTCCGCTTTCCGCAGGAGCCCCAAATACACGGGCAGCATCATGACAGCGCCTCCGCACGGTCGGCCGTCCACGCGTCCCGGTCGACGACACCCGACGCTTCCGCGTCCGGCCCCCCGACGGTCAGGCGCACAGTGCCTGGCGCGGCCGGCCGGGAGGCCGTTGTCGTTGGCGCTTCGGACGGGCCAACAGCGTCGGCGACCTTCTCAACGCGAACGGCCGCATTTTTGAACAGAGGCTGCTTGGATACCGGATCCCACTCGGTAACAGTGAGCTCATTTGCCGCTGAAGTATGACCGTCCGAGATTTCGGTCGACGCGTCGAAGTAGCCGTAGTGGAAGGGGGCGAACACGGTTCCCTCGCGCACATCCCCCACCCGGACGGGAACGACGATTTCGCCCCGTGGGGAGGTCACCCGCACGATGTCGCCCTCGGCAAGACCCAGCGCGTCCGCGTCCAAGCGGGAAATCTCCACCCAAGCGGTCGGCGCTGCTCGATTCAGCTGCGGTGACCTCGCCGTTTTCGTTCGTGTATGGAATTGGTAGGCGGTCCGTCCGGTCGTGTAGCGGAGCGGGTAGTCGTCATCGGGCTCCTCGTGCGGGGGCGCGTACTTGGCGGACTTGATCACCGCTTTGCCGTGTGTTTCCAGAGCGCGGAATGCCTGCTCTCCCACGGTTGCCCCGGTGAGGAGGTCGTGTCCGAAGCTCTCGCAATAGTCGGGTTCGGTCGGGAAGACTCCGTCGGTGTACAGCCTGGTCACCCCGTCAGGGTTCTCCGTGTTGCACGGCCACGGGATCCCGCTTCCGCCGCGCAGTTTGTCGTAGCTGATGCCGGTGTAGTCGCACGGTCGCCCGCGGGTACATTCCTGCCACGCCCGGTAGGCGTCCTCCGGGCTGCTCCACTCGAGAAGGGGCGATCCTTCGTTGGTCACGAATCCCATCCTTGCGGCGTAGTCGAGGAAGATATCAAGGTCAGAGCGCGCTTCACCGGGCGGTTCTATCGCCTTATCCGACAGGTGCACAGTCCGGTTCACGTTGGTGAATGTTCCCGTCTTCTCTCCCCAGCCCGCTGCCGGCAACACCACGTCGGCATACTGGGCAGTCTCGGTGAGAAACAGGTCTTGAACAACGAGGAACACACTGTCCTGGTCGAGGATCCGGCGGATCCGTTCCAGTTGCGGCATCGACACCGCAGGGTTCGTAGCCGACACCCACAGGAATTCGATGCTGCCCTGTTCGACATAGCGGAAGATCTGCATTGCATGGGTCGGCGGTGCCCAGTGCGGGATCACGTCAACGTCGACACCCCACAGCGTGGCCAGTTGCTGCACGTGTTGCGGGTTCTCCCAGTTGCGGAAGGCGGGCAGGTCACCGTCGGCTCCGCACTCCCGATTGTTCTGCGCTGTGGGCTGTCCGTTCATCTGCAGGATCCCGGCGCCGGGTTTTCCGATCATGCCGCGCAGTAGGTGCATGTTGTTGACCTGGCACGACGCTGCCGTCGCCTGGGCGGACTGGTAGAACCCCTGCAGAACCGTTGAAAGGACTCGCTCCGATTCCCCGAAGATTCGTGCCGCTCGGCGAATGTCGTCCGCGTCAACACCGCACGTTTCAGCAACCTTCTCCGGCGTCCACGGGGCCACGACGGAACGGAGCTCGTCGACCCCCACCGTGTGTTCCTGCACCCATGCCTCGTCCACCCACCCGTGCACGAACAGTTCCCGGATGAGTCCGTTCATGAGTGCCTGGTTTGTGCCAGGGCGCACCGGAAGGTGCACATCCGCGACCTTGGCGACCTCGGTCTTGCGCGGGTCGATGCAGACGATTAGCGGCCGATCCGGGCCAGCGATCCGGTCAAGAATCCGGGACCACAACACGGTTTGCGTCTCGGCCATGTTGTGGCCATACAGGAACACCGCATCACAGTCGTCGATATCGAGATAGGTGCCCGGCTGCCCGTCGGAGCCGAAGCTTTCCTTCAGCGCTGCCGCCGCCGTCGCCGTACACAGGCGTGTGTTGCCGTCCATGTGCGGCGTTCCGAGCCCCGCTTTTCCGATCACGGCCAAGGCATAGTATTCCTCGAGAAAAAGCTGGCCGCTGGTGTAAAACCCGTGACTGAGCGGGCCCTTCTCCGCCAGCAGGCTCTTGCTTCGCTCCACGATGCGGGACATTGCGGTCTCCCAGTCCGTCTCTACCAGCCGACCATCGATACGAATCATGGGGCGGGTGAGACGTTCGCGGCTGTTCATCCCGGGGATGCTGCCGAACAGGCCCTTCGGCCCCAATCGGCCATGATTCACCCGATCGACGGCCCGTCCCCGGATCCCGACCATCTGTTCATCTTTGACCGCAATGTCGCAAGCGCAACCGTTGCTGCAGAGCACGCAAGCGGACTGCACCCATCGGTCGATATCTGTCTCGAGTACACCATCGGCGAGTTTCTGATCCACCCGGACCGGCCAATGCTCGCCCCGCCCAAACGGAGTCCGTTCTCCCCAAATGTCTGCAATTCTGTCCGTCATCAGATCACCATGCCTTTCCGTTGCCCCGGTTCGCACGAACGTACTCTCGTCTTTCGCGTGAGTCTCGAAAAGCGCGCAAGGGTGACGCCCCGCTGAGCATCCCTGCGACCAACGCGCTGTCGGCGATCGCGCGACTCGCGATGCGCCTGCTCTACCGGGTGGCTCGCACACCGCTTTGGGGAGGCGTTTTCGGGGCGGTGTACTACGGTTCGATCAATCAGGGAACCCCGGCACCCTTGCTCGACCACCACGGTGCGGACATCCGTGCCTCCCTGCGCGTGCCAAGTGGTTTGCGCTCGTTGCGCGAGCTCGTCCTGCAGCTTGGCCACTCCGTCGTCACAGGCCGACTCGACCGGCTCACCGCTCGGGTTCGAACCTTTCCGGATCTCACGATCCGGACTTCTCCGACCCGATCGCTGAAAACGCGTGGATCGCGAATATTCGGGGCGAGAGCGGACTGGTGCCCGATGCCGGGCACCACCCCCACGGGCAGCGACGGGAGGCCTCGGCCTGCCCGACGACCTGGACCGGCGCTTCGACCTGTTCGTGTAGACCGTGATCTCCGGCATCGAGGGGCTGGCGCGGCCGCTGTCGACGTGCCAGTGTGGTCAGCGTAAGTCACTCCCCACTGTCCGAGGAGGACGCCATGGTCACCACTATCGGCGCGTTCAGCGGCTTCTCCGTCGACGACATCGATGCGGCCCGTACCTTCTACGCCGAGACCCTCGGCCTCTCCGTCACGACAAACGAGATGGGGTTCCTCGAGCTCCAGCTCGATAGCGGGGCGAAGATCCTCGTCTATGCGAAGGCCAACCATACGCCGGCGAGTTTCACCATCCTCAACTTCCCGGTCGAAGACGTCGAGGCTGCGGTGGACGACCTCAACGCCCGCGGGGTGGCGACCAAGATCTATCCTGACGATGTGATGCCGAGCGACAGCAAGGGCATTATGCGCGGCAACGGACCGGACATCGCGTGGTTCCTCGACCCCGCGGGAAACGTGCTTTCGGTGCTCAGCGCGACGTAGCCCTCCTCCTGTCGGGCGCTCTTTTCAACCCCGCTGACCCGAATCTCCCTCGGGCATATGGTGAAAATGTCGTCTTCGCCTGAGAGGCCGGCGGAGGGGGAGGATCGTGGCGAGAACGCGGCCCGAAGAATCGTCCAACGAGGTCAGCAGCCTCGTCCCGGCTCGACTGGATCGGCTTCCATGGACGAAGTTCCACTGGTCCGTCGTCGTCGGCCTCGGCGTCGCCTGGATTCTCGACGGGCTCGAGATCCAGATTGTCGCTTCGGCGGGATTCGCCAAAGACCTGCACATGAGCGCCGTGCAGGTCGGTGTGGCCGGCTCGGTCTACCTCGCCGGACAGGTGGTCGGCGCGCTCTTCTTCGGCTGGTTGTCCGACCGCATCGGGCGGCGAAAGATGTTCATCCTCACCCTGCTGATCTACCTGGTCGGCAGCGGTATTGCGGGCTTTTCGCCGAATATGTGGTTCCTCTTCGCCTTCCGCTTCGTCGCGGGCCTCGGCATCGGCGGGGAGTACGCGGCCATCAACTCCGCCATCGACGAACTCATCCCGTCGCACTATCGCGGTCGGGTGGACATCGCGATCAACGGTACGTACTGGGGCGGAGCGGCCCTCGGAGCGGGCGCCAACCTCTTCCTGCTCAACCCCGCCCTGGTGAGTGAGAACTGGGGCTGGAGAATCGGTTTCTTCATCGGCCCGGTGCTCGGGCTCGTCATCATCTACCTGCGCCGGCACATCCCCGAGAGTCCGCGTTGGCTAATGAGCCATGGGCGAGAGCAGGAGGCGGAAAAGACCGTCGACGACATCGAGGAGCGGGTGCGCGCCGATGGCGGCGCCCTCCCCGAGGTCGATGAGACTAAATCGATCACCGTGACGACACACGGCCGGGTTGGTTCTGTCGCGATGGTGAAAGTGCTGTTTCTGAAGTACCCCAAACGCACGTTTACCGGTGCCGTGATGATGGTCACCCAGTCATTCCTCTACAATGCGATCTTCTTTACCTACGCACTCGTGTTGCAGAACTTCTATCAGGTACCCACCGGGTCGACCGCCCTGTATTTCTTTCCATTTGCCATCGGAAACCTTGCCGGCACGCTGCTGCTCGGTCGCCTGTTCGATGCCTGGGGCAGGCGCAAGATGATCTTTCTCACCTATGTTGTCGCCGGGGGAGTGCTCGCGGTCTCCGCTTTCCTGTTCAGCGCCGGGTCGCTGAACGCGACAACCCAGACGATCTTCTGGTGCGTTTCGTTCTTCTTCGCTTCGGCCGGGGCATCCTCGGCCTACCTCACGGTGAGCGAGACCTTCCCACTCGAACTGCGCAGCCGGGCAATTTCGTATTTCTTTTCGCTCGGCCAGCTCGCTGGGGCGTTCGGTCCGGTCGTCTACGGGGCCCTTATCGGAGCGGGAAAGGACCGCGGGCCACTCACCGGCGGCTATTTCCTCGGTGCCGGCATCATGATCTTCGGCGGAGTCGTCGCATTGATGTTCGGAACCAATGCGGAGCGTCAGTCCTTGGAAGATGTGGCGGAGCCGCTCTCAGCAGTAGGCGCGACCGACACGGAGGAATAGGGAATACCACCGCGGTGGGGAGCTGTTGTCTCTCGCATCCATAACTCAGGAGGAAGCATGTCTGAAAAAGTTTGGTTCATCACCGGTACCTCGCGGGGTTTCGGCCGCGAGTGGGCGATCGCGGCTCTTGACCGCGGCGACAGGGTCGCCGCGACGGCGCGCAACACTGACAACCTGGCCGAGTTGGTGAAGCGATATGGCCATGCCATCCTGCCGATCACCCTTGACGTCACTGACAAGGAGGCGGCGACCGTGGCGGTTGCTCAGGCCCACGAGCATTTCGGACGCCTGGACATCGTGATCAACAATGCCGGGTTCGGTCACTTCGGATTTGTCGAGGAAATCACCGAGGACGAGGCCCGTGCCCAGATGGAGACCAACCTCTTCGGCGCGCTCTGGGTCACCCAGGCGGCGCTCCCGTTCCTGCGGGCGCAGGGGAGCGGCCACATCATCCAGGTGTCGTCGATCGGCGGAATCAGCGCCTTTCCGCTCGTCGGCATGTACCACGCCTCGAAGTGGGCACTTGAGGGCTTCTCGCAGTCGCTCGCCCAGGAGGTCGCGGGCTTCGGCATCTTCGTGACCCTGGTCGAGCCCGGTGGATTCTCGACCGACTGGAGCGGATCCTCATCGAAGCGCTCCGAGCCGCTCGCGGACTACGCCGAACTGCACAAGGCCGTGGAAGCAGCGCGCGCTCAGCGCTCCGTGGCCCCGGGCGATCCTGTTGCCACCCGCGGTGCCATCCTCAAAGTCGTCGACG
Organism: Microbacteriaceae bacterium; assembly: GCA_043745175.1. Lineage (GTDB taxonomy): Bacteria > Actinomycetota > Actinomycetes > Actinomycetales > Microbacteriaceae > Lacisediminihabitans. Next base: position 4,580 of record JAYTTG010000387.1, on the reverse strand, counting down.
CCGACCGGCCACCACTACGCATCTTCTTTGGTGAATCGCCGCTCGGTATCGCCAAAGCGGACTATGCAAGCCGAATCGCGGTCTGGGAGGAATGGAACGACGTGTCAATCGAGGCGCAGGGGCCGGCACAGTAGGCCGCGCCAGAAGGCATCAGCTCGGCGGATCCGTAGACTGGGCAGACCGCCGTCGATTCCCCAGGAGGACCCTTCGTGAAAATCATCGCTTTCGTCATTTCGCTCGGCCTCTTCCTGCTCGGCATCGTTCTAATGGGGTACGCCTTCGAGCCGGACGCCCCCCATGGCATTCTCTTCTTCAGTGGGATTGCCAGTGTTGCTCTCTCGCTCGCGGTTCCGTTCCACGTGCTCAAGCGCGTCGACGGATAGGTCGGCACGCTCGATGTCCGACGACTTTGGCGTCGGCGCGCAGGTCTTCGTGCGTGCTGCCACCGCCGGTGAGTCCTCGCTGTGGCCGGATGAACCGAGTGGAGTGATCGTGCGCTCCGGTGGATCTGCCCTCGCGGGGGTCTGGGGCCGCGGCGGCGGCGGCGGACGGATGTGGTGGGTGGAATTCGATGAGCCGCAGTCCAACTCCGACGGCGATGGTCCGTTTGCCTCCGCCCAGGTGCACGAGAGGTTCCTCGAACTCGCGCCACCGGTGAGTGATCCGGAATGAGCTACGGCGACTACGGTGAGGATGCCCTTGCCGGGGATTGGCGTGGGGCGAAGCGAAAGATGATCCGTGAGATCCCCGCCAAGCGGGATCTCGTGATCGAGTGGGCGGACACCGGCTTCTGCGGCGCTGTGCTGCGCGTCGAAAACAAGCTGGTTCACCTCGAGGACCTCCGCGGCAGGGTGCGTCTTTTCCCACTCGGCGGCGGATACCTCCTCGAGGGCGAGCCGGTGGCGCTTACCGCGCCGGTGGTCGTTTCGAAGGGCGGCGCGCGTACCGCGTCGGGCTCCTTTGCGGTCGCCGACCAGAAGGCGCGGGTCGCCCTGCCGAGTCGTATCTTCGTAGAGGGCCGGCACGACGCGGAACTGGTCGAGAAGGTCTGGGGCGCCGACCTGCGGGTCGAGGGCGTTGTCGTGGAATACCTCGAGGGCGTCGACGATCTCGACGCCATCGTGCGCGAGTTTGCTCCGGGTCCCGGCCGCCGGATCGGGGTGCTGGTCGACCACCTCGTTGCCGGTTCCAAGGAGAGTCGCATCGCGGATGCCGTGGCGCGCAGTTCCTTCGGTGCTCACGTGCTCGTGGTGGGGCATCCGTTCGTCGACGTCTGGCAGGCGGTCAAGCCTGCGCGGTTGGGCCTCGAGGTCTGGCCTGAGATCCCTCGCTCGGTCGAGTGGAAGCATGGCATTTGTGCGGCGCTCGGCTGGCCGCACGAGGACCAGGCGGATATCGCTCGGGCCTGGCGGCGAATCCTCGGCCAAGTGCGCACCTACGCCGACCTCGAGCCGGTTGTCCTCGGTCGGGTGGAGCAGCTGATCGACTTTGTGACCGGCTGAGTTCAGTAGGAGAGGCCCGCCACGAGGTTGATGGTGGTGGCAAGGATCACCGATCCGAACACGAACGAGAGCAGGGTACGTCGAAGCACCGTCGATCTGATCGTGTGGTTGGTGATGTTGGTGTCCGACACCGGGTACGTCATGCCGAGGGCGAAGGACAGGTAGGCGAAGTCGGCGTACCGCGGGGGTGCATCCTGGTTGAAGTCGATGCCCCCTTGTCGGCCGTGTGGTACTAGCTGGCATAGTGCAGCGTGTAGAGCGTGTGGAGCAGGATCAACGACAGCGCCACGCCTACCAAAGCGAGGGCGGCCAGAACCCCCTTCGCAATCCCATGCGCCGCGAGGCCTGCACGAGCACGAAGGCCACCGAGAACAGGCTTGCGACGCTGAGCAGCACCACAAGTAGGTCTGCGGTTGCACTTGCGGGCTCCTCCACGCTCGCTTGTTTTTGTGTCTGGGTCGCGTCGAGTTTGGCGATCCCCAGCCACACTGTCGACGAATAGAGCAGCGCGGCGAAGCACCACCCGTCGGTAGGGGCATCGGCCCACGCGCCGAGGCTACCGGTGACGAGCGTCGCGATGATGCCAATAACGAGCATCAGGATCAAGCGGATGGTGGTGTGATGGCGGTGCACGAGCCGATTAGATCACCCACTTTTGCGATTGCGGGGGATAACCCCATCGCGTCGCTCGAGAAAGACGGTCAGGATGGGTTTATGGCTGAGCTACAGAGACCGAAGTCGGGCCGCGTTCTCGCGGGCGTGTGTGCGGCAATCGCAAGCCGTTTTGGCTGGAGGCCGAACGTGGTGCGACTCGTGTTCATCCTGTCCTGCCTGCTGCCAGGGCCGCAGTTTCTGATCTACCTCGCCCTGTGGATCTTGTTGCCGGCAGAAAAATAGCCATCGGCACGGCAGACTGGGTTTGTGACTTCGCCCCTACCGAACTTCGACACTCTTACCCTCGCTGATGTACCGCGCCTTGTCGAGCTGAACGACGCCGCTTCACCGGCCGTGCCGGTCACCTCCGAGACCGAGATGGCCGCGCTTCTCGGAGCCTCCGGATTCACTCTCGCGGCGCGAGATGACGACACCCTGGTTGGCTTCGTCATCGGAATGCACCCAGGGGCGGACTACGCCAGCGAGAACTATCGCTTCTTCAACACCCGGAGCACGGACTTCCTGTATGTGGATCGCATCGTGATCGACGACGGGCGGCGAGGCATCGGGATCGGGCGAGCGCTTTACGAGGCTGTGTTCGATCTCGCTCGAACCGGAGGGCTGCGGGAGGTGACCTGTGAGGTCAACCTCGACCCACCGAATCCGGAGTCGCTCGCCTTTCACGCTCGTCTGGGTTTCGCCCGCGTCGGCGAGCAGGAGACAAAGAACGGATCCGTCACCGTCGCGCTGCTCGCCACCGCGGTCTGAGCCCGCTTAGAGCCCCGTTGTCGCGTTTCGTTTGCGCGGCTTGAGACTCTCTGCACTCACCATCCAGGCGTACTGCTCAAGCGTCTCGATCACTTTGTGCAGGAGGTCGGCGGTGGTGGGGTCGGCCTCGTCGACCTCGTCGTGCACGCGGCGACACGTCGCGGCGGCGGCATCAAGGCGATCGGTGATCAGGCTGACGACTTCGGCCGTATCGACCTGGTCCCCGGAGAATTTGGAGAGCGTGGAGGTGGTACTCACCGTCTCGGAGCGACCGTCGGGCAGGGCGTGGAGCGCGCGCATCCGCTCGGCCACCTCATCGGAGAGCTCGCGGGCGGCGTCAGTAACCTCGTCAAGGATGAGATGGGTGTCGCGGAAGTTGATGCCAACTACGTTCCAGTGCGCCTGCTTGGCTTGGATGTGGAGCTCGATCAGGTCAACGAGCACGGCCTGCAGATTGTCGGAGAGTTGCTTGTTTGCTTTCATATGTCGGACGCTACACGCGGCAGCCGTGGGTTCAACCCATCGTTCATCGCAATACGCTGGGGGAATGCATCCGCTCGCCCAGATCTTCCCCGAGTGACCACGGGCGTGTCCCGGAAGCCCCGACTGTCGCGGGACGTCGTCGTGCTCGGCGTCATCGCCTTTTTCATGATGGTGGGTTTCGGCGTCGTGGTTCCGGTGCTGCCCGTCTACGTGCGCAGCTTCGGTGTCGGTAACGCTGAGGTCGGTGCGGTCGTTTCCGCGTTCGCGCTGTTGCGCTTCGTCTCGAGTCCCTTCTGCGGTCGGTTGATCGATTGGGCAGGAGAGCGCGCCATCCTCTCGATTGGCATCGGCATTGTCGCGCTTTCGAGCGGGCTGGTCGGCATCGCCCAGAACTATCCGCAGCTGCTGATCCTGCGCGGCATCGGGGGTATCGGTTCGGCAATGTTCACGGTGTCGGCGATGACGCTGCTGATCGGATCGACGTCCACCGCGATGCGCGCACGGTCCATCGGCTTCTACCAGGGAGGCTTTCTCATCGGAGGGATGACGGGCCCGGCGCTCGGCGGACTGCTTGCCACGATCTCGCTCAGCGCTCCGTTTTTCTTCTACGCCGGCACGCTCGCCGTCGCCGGTGTCGTCGGCATCCTGCTGCTTCGGCCGCGGACGGTCGCTCCACCGACTGAATCGGGAAACACGGTGAGCATCCCGTTTCGCGAGGTGCTGCGCGACCGTGGATTCCGCGCCGCCTGCATCGCGAACTTCGCCCAGGGGTGGACTTCCTTCGGAGTGCGCAATTCGCTTGTACCCGTCTTGATCGTCGAGGTGCTGCGCGGTCCGAGCGCCTGGACCGGTGTCGCCTTCGCTATCTCTGCGGTCGCCCAGGCCATCGCGCTCGCTCCCGCCGCCCGCTTCATCGACACCGTGGGTCGCAAGCCGGCCATCGTCGGCTCGTTCGCGATCGCGGCCGTCACCATCGCGGCCGTTCCGTTCGTCACGAGTTTCTGGGCACTCACCGCGCTGCTCTGTGTCTACGCAGTGGCAGCGGCCTTCATGGGTACGGCGCCGGCGGCTGCGGTCGGGGATGTCGCCGGTGCCTCGGGCGGGCGACCGGTCGCGGTGTTCTCGATGTTCTCCGACTTCGGCGCGATCATCGGACCGCTTGTGGCCGGCTTT
>JAYTTG010000386.1:0-4802 GCA_043745175.1 Microbacteriaceae bacterium | reverse complement strand
TACATTTCCTGCGGAACCTGGGGGCTGGTGGGGGTCGAGCTGGAGAGTCCGGTGCTCACGGATGCGAGCAGGCTCGCCAACTTCACCAACGAGGGCGGCGTGGATGGGCGCGTGCGTTTCCTGCACAATGTGATGGGCCTCTGGTTGCTCAGCGAGTCAGTGCGCACCTGGGAAGACAACGGCCAGGCGATCGATCTGCCCGCGCTGATCGCCGCGGCCTCGGTCGTCTCTGCCGGGCCGTTCGATGCCGAAGACCCGCGGTTCCTCGCTCCCGGGGATATGCCGGGTCGGATCGCGGGCTGGTACTCAGAGCGCGGGCTCCCTGCCCCACACACTCCGGCCCAATTCGTTCGCGCGATCATCGAGAGTCTTGCCGTCGCCTTCACGGAGGCCGTGGCAACAGCCAGCGCACTTTCCGGCAAACCGGTCTCGGTCATCCACATCGTCGGGGGCGGTTGCCAGAATGAGTTGCTCTGCCAGCTGACTGCCGACCGCACCGGCCTCCCGGTGCTTGCCGGACCGGTGGAGGCAACCGCCATCGGAAACGTGCTGGTGCAGGCGCGAGCGCAGGGTCTCGCCTACGGGTCTCTTGAGGCAATGCGCCTACTCGTGGCCTCGTCGTTCTCACCCCGCCGCTTCGAACCGCGCATCCCATGACACCACTCCGGCCAGGTCTTCAGCATCGCCAGGATCATCGAGTAAGGGTCACCAACGAAGCGATTCTGACGATCAAGGACATGATCCCCGGTCCGATTGCCGATGACCACAGAGAGTTCGGATGTTCGCCTTGCCCGTGTTGATCCCTGAAGAAGGTTGTCTATGAAATTCCTCCGGATCGGAGCGGTCGGCCAAGAGCGGCCAATCGTACTTGTGGGCCACGCCAGCTACGACATCCGCGGCATCACCACCGACATCAACGGTCAGTTCTTCGAGTCGGGTGGTGTCGGCCGCGTGCGCGAGGCCCTCGCGGCCGGCAGTCTCCCCGTGGCCGAGACCGGCGGCGAGCGCATCGGGTCGCCGATCGTGCGCCCGAGCGCCGTCATCTGCATCGGCATGAACTACGCCGCCCATGCTGCGGAGAGCGGATCGCCTCCGCCCACTATCCCGATCATATTCCTGAAGACGCCGAACACCGTGGTCGGCCCCAATGACGATGTCGCGATCCCGCGCGCGAGCACCAAGACAGATTGGGAGGTCGAGCTCGGGGTTGTGATCTCGAAGCGTGCGTCCTACCTTGACTCGCTCAAGGACAGCATCGATCACATCGCCGGCTTTGTCGTGGCGAATGACCTCTCCGAGCGCGAGTTCCAGCTGGAGCTGTCGGGCGGCCAATGGTCGAAGGGCAAGTCTGCTCCGGGATTCAACCCGACCGGCCCCTGGCTCGTGACGCCCGACGAGGTCGACTACCGCGCGCTCCGGCTGCGCAGTTGGGTGAATGGCGAACCGCGCCAGGATTCCTCGACGGCCGACCTGATCTTCGACGTCGACCACATCATCTGGCACCTGAGCCAGTTCCTCACCCTCGAACCGGGAGATCTTGTGCTCACCGGAACCCCGGAGGGAGTCGCGCTCTCTGGCCGGTTTCCGTACCTGCACGCGGGAGACGTGTGCGAGATCGAGATCGACGGCCTTGGCCGCCAGCGCCAGCTCTTTGTCTAACCCCACCGCGAAACCCTGCACTACACGCCGCCTATGCTGACGATATGAATTGCTGGCGACATGGATGAGCTGCCCGCATCGAAACCCTCAGTCGACGCCGGCCCGGATGCGCGTCGCTTCGAGCTGACGCTGCGAAAGCCCTGGTTCGGCTGGGTGCCGAAGCCGACTGTCGTGTTCGACGGTCGAGGCAATCCGGCCCAGTGGGGCACCGGCACGTGGATGGTATCTACACAGGGCAGCACGATGGTGGGAATCTTCCTGTTCAACCGGCTGTGGCGATTCGGCGAAGCCGAGATCGCCCTCGACGGCACCGGGCCCTCTGCCGTCACCTACTCTGCTCCGTGGCTTCCGTTCCTTCCTGGTCGCGTGCACGTGACCGCCCCCTAGGCGCGGGCGGTCGTCGAGCGACATCTGCGCCGGCGTGCAGAGAAAGCTCTGCTCTAGATTTGACTTATTCAAAACAACAGGTATTGTTGTGGTTATGACGCAGTTGAATCCCCTCGAACCGGCCAGCCTGGCCGATTCCGTGCGGGCCGCCGGGCTCAAAGTCACCGCTCCCCGGCTCGCGGTTCTCACCATGCTGCAGAATGCCCCGCACTCCAGTGCCGACGATGTCTTCGCCGGTGTGCGGAATGAGTTGCCGGGAACTTCGGTACAAGCCGTGTACGGGGTTCTGGCCGCGTTCACATTTGCGGGACTCGTGCGTCGCATCGATCCGGCGGGCTCACCAGCGCTGTTCGAGTGTCGCGTCGGCGACAATCACCACCACATTCTCTGTGTTCGCTGTGGAGATTTGAAAGACGTCGACTGCGTCATCGGCGCGGCCCCGTGCCTGACCCCGTCTGACACCTCGGGATTTACGGTGTACGCGGCCGAGGTCACGTTCACCGGACTGTGCGAACGCTGCCAGAAGCAGCTTGCACTCGAAGGTTCAGCAGACCAATAAGTCCGGAGCAATAGCGCTCCATCTTCGGCAGTCGGCGTCCAGTGCGTCGAATAGCTGCGTCCTCACCCTGCCGGTCGTCTTTATTGTCGACCGATCGGGGCCCGCCGTCCCACCATCCACCGCGCATCCAATTACCGCGCGACCAATCCCCAACCAAAGGAATACATCATGACCATGACCCATGAAATCGACATCTCCAGCATCTTCGCGCTGCCCAGCGAGAACGATGTGGCCATTCAGCCACTCGCCCCGCAGCAGGTCGGAACCTATGTCACAACGAGCGCTCCGTTTGTGCCGGTCGTCGGAACCTACGTGACAACGTCACGCGTTGCCGCACCCGGCGAGCAGGTGCGAGGCCGCTATGTGAGCAACTCCAGCCCCGTCACGGCTGCCGATGGCTCCTTTGTGACCAGCCAACTCCGCTGATCTCGTAACGTGTCCCACCCGGCATACGGCGGCGCACGGTCCGTCGCACAGTGCAGAACTTTTGGACTGTGCGGCGGACCGTGCGCCCGCATCCGCCGGGCCGCGATCCGATAGTCCTCCACAGAACAGCAGTTCTGCGCCGCCATTATCCCCATCGCACCACCGCAGAGGGCGACCTGGCGCCACCAACCCATCATCTCGTATACTTGTCTAACAATGCCGTCGCCATCAGCTCACTCGTCCCGGTTTGCCGTGCTCAGAACCACCTCTCTGCCCGAGGCCGTCTACGTCGCCCTGCGCGAGAGCATCGTCACCATGGTCGATCGTCCGGGAGCGCTGCTCACCGAGTCAACCGTGGCCGGGCGCTACGGCGTTGCTCGCCCCACCGCGAAAGCCGCCCTCCAACGTCTGGTGAGCGAGGGGCTGCTGTCGCGACGGGCGCATCATGCGGCGCAGGTTCCGGAGCTCAGCCGCGCCGACATCCAAGATCTTTATTCCAATCGCGTCATTCTCGAAGAGGTCGCGCTGCGCAACCTCGCCGCTGACGCCGTGGTGCCGGTGGCCGCTCTGGCCGTGCATCGAGAGCTGCTCGGGCACGTGCGCACCGATGATCGTGCCGCCCTTGCGCGCACCGATCTCGACTTCCACCGCCAGCTCGTGCTCGCCCAGCACAGCCCACGCCTGGCGCGGATGCACGGCCTGCTGATGGGAGAAATCGAGCTCTGCATTGGCCAGGTGCAGTCGCACCAACTCCTCCGGCCGGCAGATGTCGCGCACCAGCACCAGGGCATCCTCGACGCCGTCGCGGCCGCAGACGCCCCCCTCGCCGCTCGACTCACTCGCGCACACATCGAGGGCGCCCGCGACCGGCTCCTGCAGAAATACGACAGCGAGTCACCCGTATGACCATTGCCGTCGCGGTGCCCGACGCCGCGATGCTCGACCGCCTCTCGCCCGCCGACGGCAGTGTCGCACTCGAGGTGTGGACGACGGATGACCCGCCCCTTGACCATCCCGTCGACCTGGTTGTGCTGCCGTACTCGGTCTCCGCCGCCGCACTCCCCGCCTTCGCGCACTCCCCGGTCTCGGTGATCCAGAGCCAGTCGCTGGGATTCGACGCCGTGGAACGGTTACTCCCCCCGGGGCTCGCCTACTGCAACGCCGTCGGAGTTCATGAGGGCCCGACCGCGGAACTCGCCGTCGCCCTGATTCTCGAGAGCCAGCGAGGCCTCGACGTCATCGCGCGCACACAACCCTCCGGCGACTGGCAGCGCGACTGGTACCCCGGTCTCCTCGGGTGCTCGGTGCTCATCGTCGGGGTAGGGGGAGTCGGTGACGCGGTCGCGGCGCGGCTCGAGCCCTTCGGCGTCACCCTCAGCCGGGTGGCGCGCACCGCACGCGAAGACCAGCGCGGGGTCATCCATTCCCTCACGGACCTGCCGACTCTGCTCGGCAATGCGGACATCGTCGTGCTTGGCATCCCCCTCACTCCCGAGACCACCGGCATGGTCGACGCGGTGTTCCTCGACCAGATGAAAGCTGGCGCCCTGCTCGTGAACGTGTCCCGCGGCGCGATTGTCGATACTACGGCGCTCACGGCGAGCCTGACGAGCGGAGCGATCCGCGTCGCCCTGGATGTCGTGGAACCCGAACCGCTCCCGCCCGATCATCCGCTCTGGACCCTGCCCGGCGTGATCATCACCCCGCACCTCGGCGGCCAGGTCGCGAGCATGGCCTCTCGCATCGATCCACTCGTGCGCCTCCAGATCTC
>JAYTTG010000385.1:0-4804 GCA_043745175.1 Microbacteriaceae bacterium | reverse complement strand
CCTTCGTCGTGCCCCTGGCGATCATCCTGATCCTTCTGGTGTTGCGGATGAAGTGGGCAGCCCTGTACTTCGCACTCGCCACGATCCTGAGTGCCGGTCTCGTGCAGCTGCTCAAAAATCTCTACGAGCGCCCGCGCCCGCACGACATCCTGGTCGTATCGGACCCAGGCTCGTTCCCGTCCGGGCACACGGCAAACGCCGCCACGATGGCGGTCGTGCTGTCCCTGGTGCTCCGTCGGGTCTGGGTCTGGGCCGCCGGAGTGCTCTATACGATCATCATGCTGCTCAGCCGCACCTATCTCGGCGCGCATTGGCTGAGTGACACGATCGGTGGGCTCGTACTCGGCAGTGCGGTGGCGGTGATCGTGTGGGCGCCGCTCGCTCATCGCGTAATGACGGAACGAGAGAGACGCAGGGGACCTGTGCAACCTCACGAGGCTGGGCACCCCGTCAACCGCTAGCTTTGGACCATGAGAATCCTCCTGGTCGGCGCCGGCGGCGTCGGTAATGCGATTGCAAAGATCGCCGCCCGTCGCACCTTCTTCGAGACCATGGTCGTGTGCGACTACGATCTGGCACGAGCCGAGGCGACGATCGCCTGGATCGAAGCGAAGCATGGTGCACAGGGGTCGCGGTTCATCGCCGCGCGAATCGATGCCTCCGACCCGGATGACGTGACCGCGGTCGCGAAGGCCCACCGCGTTACCCATGTGATGAACGCCGTCGAGCCGAAATTCGTGCCGACAATCTTCGCCGGGGCGCTCGCCGCCGGAGCGGACTACCTCGACATGGCGATGAGTTTGTCGGAGCCGCATCCGTCAGATCCGTATTCGGAGACCGGTGTGAAGCTCGGCGACGACCAATTCGCCCAGGCGCCCGACTGGGAGACGGCCGGCCGCCTCGCACTTGTGGGAATGGGCGTCGAGCCCGGGCTGAGCGATGTGTTCGCCCGCTATGCCGCTGACAATCTGTTCAACGAGATCGACGAGCTCGGCGTGCGCGATGGCGCGAACCTTGTGGTGCGTGATGATCTCGGCAATGAGATTTTCGCCCCGTCGTTCAGCATCTGGACCACGATCGAGGAATGTCTCAACCCGCCGGTGATCTGGGAGAAGGACCGAGGTTGGTACACGACGGAGCCGTTCAGCGAGCCAGAGGTCTTCGACTTTCCCGGCGGCATCGGCCCGGTCGAGTGCGTCAACGTCGAGCACGAAGAGGTACTGCTGATGCCACGCTGGGTGGATGCCAAACGCGCAACCTTCAAGTACGGCCTCGGAAACGAGTTCATCGGCATCCTCAAGACACTGCACCAGCTCGGTCTTGACAAGACCGTGCCCGTGCGTGTGCGATCCGCGAACGGTCCGGTCGAGGTGGCGCCTCGCGATGTGGTCGCGGCGGGGCTCCCGGATCCGGCAACACTAGGACCGCGGATGAGCGGCAAGACGTGTGCAGGGCTCTGGGTGACCGGGCTCGGGCTGGACGGCGCGCCGAAGGCGGTCTATCTCTATCACGTGGCCGACAACGAGTGGACGATGGCCGAATACGAGGCGCAGTGCGTGGTCTGGCAGACCGCCCTCAATCCGGTGATCGCACTCGAATTGCTTTCGACGGGCGTCTGGGCTGGCACCGGCGTGCTCGGGCCGGAAGCGTTCGACGCGCAGCTGTTCCTCGATCTGATGGCTCGTCCCGAAGCCGACGGCGGTTACGGCCAGTCTTGGGGCCTCGAGGATCGCACGCCTGGTTCGTAAAGACCGACGCGCACAATTCTGGCGGTCGAACTCCATCGCTTGGCCGTTCGCCAGTGCTCCCTTTCGAAACCTCTTTCGGCCGCCAAACCGGACGCCAGGTGCTGCTAGCACCGACGACACCAGCTAATCCGGTTACTCCGCGGCCGAGCGCGTTGAGGAGGACTGCCGCGCCTCGATGGGCATATCCCCGAGGATCCCCGCCCGCCGAGGTCTTCCTCTCTGTCGCGCAAGGCTATCGCCGCAATACGCTCACGATCACACGCGGGTGGGACCTCGGGCCGGCAGCCGCCATACGCGAACTTCTTCGACCGGATGCCCTGCTCCAGGTCGATGCGAACACCGTGCGTACCCTGGTCGGCGTGAGCGTGGAACTGGGTGTACCGGTGCGCTGGAAGCTCGGCGCATCGCGCGCCCGCCAACCGGTCGAGGTGCTGGCGAGGTCTGAGGTGATCACTAGGCTGGCGATATGTCGGATGCTGCTGCCCTCGTCGAAGCTGCCAAGAAGGCACTAGCGCAGGCCGAAGCGGCCCTCGCCGCAGAAAAGGCTACGCCTGCTCCCGTGTCGGGTTCGAGGACCTCGACCGCCCGGAGCTCCACAGCCGGCCCCCTCGACGCCGACGCCGTCGAGGTGATCCGCTCCGGCTACGATTTCAGCGGAACCGTCCTCGAAATCGGGGCGCTTGTCAACGGTGACGCCCAGCCCGGGGTGCAAGTGCGCATTCCGATCGCGATGCTCAACCGGCATGGCCTGGTCGCCGGCGCTACCGGCACAGGCAAGACCCGCACGCTCCAGGTGCTTGCAGAGCAGCTTGCTGCCTCTGGCGTGCCGGTTTTCGCCGCAGATATCAAGGGTGACCTCTCCGGCATCGCAATAGTGGGCACTGAAAACCCCAAGCTCAGCGAACGTACCGACCGCATCGGGCAGCACTGGACAGGCGCGTCCTTCCCCACCGAGTACTTCGCGCTCGGCGGGGTGGGCCGGGGCGTCCCGGTGCGGGCGACAGTGTCGGGTTTCGGCCCCCTCCTGCTGTCAAAAGTTCTCGGCCTCAATGGCACGCAGGAGTCCTCGCTCGGACTCGTATTCCACTACGCGGCTCAGGCCGGCCTTCCGCTCGTTGATCTCTCCGACCTTCGCTCCGTGCTCAGCTACCTCACGAGCGCCGAGGGCAAGGGGGAGCTCACCGGCCTCGGCGGCCTGTCGAGTGCCACAGTGGGTGTGATCCTGCGCGAGCTGATCACGTTCGCCGATCGAGGCGCCGATGTGTTTTTCGGTGAGCCCGAGATCGACACCGCTGATTTCCTGCGCATCCACCCGGATGGCCGCGGCATGATCAGCCTGCTCGAAGTGCCAGGCGTGCAGGACAAGCCCGAGCTATACTCCACTTTTCTCATGTGGCTGCTCGCCGACCTCTTCAACGACCTTCCGGAGGTCGGTGACCTCGACAAGCCGAAACTCGTGTTCTTCTTCGACGAGGCACACCTGCTGTTCAAGAACGCGTCGAAGGACTTCCTCGACTCGATCACGCAGACGGTGCGTCTCATCCGCTCGAAGGGAGTCGGGATCATTTTCGTGACTCAGACGCCCAAAGACGTGCCCGGTGACGTGCTTGCCCAACTCGGCTCGCGCATCCAGCACCAGTTGCGGGCCTTCACCCCCGACGACGCGAGGGCGCTCAAGGCCACTGTGTCCACCTACCCGAATTCCGACTACGACCTCGGCAGCGTTCTCACGACTCTCGCCATCGGCGAAGCCATCGTCACGGTAATGGGCGAGACGGGCGCGCCGACTCCCGTCGCCTGGACGCGGCTCCGCGCCCCCCAGGGCTGCATGTCGCCGAGTACTCCGGAGCTGATCGAGGCGACGATAGCGGCATCCGATCTGCTGCCGAAGTACGGCACTCCCATTGACAAGGAATCGGCTACAGAGATCCTCGGCCGCAAGCTTGAGACGGCGGCGGCGAGTGTGGCTGCCGCGACTACGCACGCAGAGCAGGTCGCGGCCGCCTCACGACAGCAGGCCGACTACGAGCGGATGCTGCGCGCGGCCAAGAAGTCGCCGCCGCGCTCCTCGAGCCGGTTCACTCGCCGAGCGCCGAGAGCGCGAGCCGAGGAGAATCCGATCACCGATTTCCTGGGATCATCCGCCGGGAAATCCGTGATGAGTGCCGTCGTGAGAGGCATCTTCGGCACACTACGGCGACGCTAGGATTCCGCCGTGTGCGCAGCGAGTGACGCGAGTCTTTCTAGCCGGCGACGGGCAGGCCGAGCAGCCTCATCAGTCCGAGTACGAGCCCAATACAGGCGAGGCCGATCACTACGACGGCGGTGACTCCGAGTCCGCGCCGGTTTTCAAACCAGTAGGCGCTGCCGGAGTACTGCTGGAAAAACTGCCGAGAGGTGAGGGCGTCCACCGGCTCCTCGAGCGGGAAACCGATGGCGGCGGCGGCGGCGCGCATCGTCTCCTCTGACCAGAAGATGCCTCGCATTCGCAGAATTCTCTCGTTGCGGTCATTCCGAACGATCAATTGAGGGAGCGTTTCGCTCGACGAGGTGCTGAAGGTGTGCGTCAGCACCACGGAACTCACCGCGGAAATCGGCGTGCTGGCCGAGCGACTGAAAAATCCACGCTCGGTGATCTGGGTGGACGAGATCTTCACGTAGGTGGTGCGAAACAAGTACAGCCCGACGAAGAAAACGAGGATGCTGATCGCTCCGCCGATGAGTGCAAATGGCCAGGATCCGTTGGGCTCACCGAGCGTTACCAGCGTCGCAACTATCGGGAGAGGCACGATGATAAGCACGAGAACGCCGCTCCAGAGCAACCCGCGCCGCGGGCGCAGACACACGCCGCTCGCGTGCCCTTCGCTCGCAACCGCCATGAGAAATCTCCCCGAAACCGCCGATCATCGGCGCGATGGCATGACCGCATTGATTCCAGCGCTCCTAGTAGCGCCGTACTCTCACCCGATTCCCGTCGGGCGATGTGACAGATCCTGCGCGGAGAATGGGGGATTCGAACCCCCGAGGGCTTGCACCCAACACGCTTTCCAAGCGTG
>JAYTTG010000384.1:0-4821 GCA_043745175.1 Microbacteriaceae bacterium | reverse complement strand
ACCCCGGCTCTGTCGAGGTCGTCCAGCCGTCAACCATGTCGATTGCCGTTGTGGCTCCGACGCTCGCTCCTGAGCCAAAGCCCGAGCCCGTAGTCATTCCGGAACTGCCGACGAACGATGAACGTGCCCTGAACCGCCGTGATCTCAGTCGACGCGAACGCGCACGCGGTGACATCCCTACGGCCCCAGAGGCCGCGAGCATGCTCACTGCGGAGCGGCTCATCAATGAGCGTAAGACGAAGCGCGCGAAGCCAGAAGGTGGACTCAACGCCTTCCTCTACGTCGCCACGCTGCACATCGTGAACCGCGGCGACTCGCCAAGGGTTCTCGCCCGAAAGGCCGTGGAGGCCCGCGTCGATAAAAAGTTCGAGGGTGGAGCCCGCTTCATCCCGGTGCTCACGCGCAAGGGTGGAGTGGGCAAGACCACAATCACCGCACTCCTCGGAATGGCGCTCAGCGACATTCGCGAAGACCGCATCATCGCGATCGACGCCAATCCCGACCGCGGCACGCTGTCCGAGCGTGTCAACAAGCAGACACGCTCGACCGTTCGGGACGTAGTGACACTCGCGCCAACCATCAACAGCTTCAATGACTTCACGACGATGGTGTCGCGGGATGAGACGCGGCTCGACATTCTCGCCTCGGATACTGACCCGCTACTCTCCGAAGCTTTCGACGAAAACGACTACAACGTGGTCGCCGACCTCGCCGCCCGGTTCTACTCAATCGTGCTCACCGACTGTGGAACGGGAATCGTGCACTCCGTGATGCGGGCGACACTGCAACGAGCCGATTCCGTGGTGATCGTGTCCGGAGGCAGCGTCGACGAGGCTCGACTCGCATCCGAGACGCTCACCTGGCTTGAGGCAAACGGCTACCAAGATCTCGTGAAGAATGCAGTAGTGGCGCTCAACACGGCAACACAGGGCACCAATCTTGTGAAGCTCGAGGAGATCGAGGCACATTTCAAGTCCCGAGTGCGCGAGATCGTGCGCATCCCCTACGACCCGCAGCTAGCCGCCGGTTCCGTGATCAACTACCGCGATCTCAAGCCCCTCACCAAGGCATCAGCCCGCGAACTGGCCGCACTCGTCGCGGACGGCCTCCCCGCTCGCCAGGGCGCCTGACCGACAGCAGTCGAGCGTCTTGCCGGGCTGGCGGCCGGTAATCCCACCCCACAAAACCGGAATCGAGCGAACGAGCATGACCGAGCGACAGATCCGAATCTTCGGCGATCCCGTGCTGAAGACCGTCTCGGATCTGATCCGCCCGACGGATGACGTGACCGGCCTCATAGCCGATCTGATCGATACGGTGAAAATACCCGGGCGTGCGGGAGTGGCAGCGCCACAGATAGGGGTAAACCAGCGGGCCTTCAGCTACAACGTCGACGGACAGGTCGGGTACATCATCAACCCGGTTGTCGTCGAGGTATCGGGCGAACCGGAACTCGTGGATGAAGGCTGTCTTTCGGTGCCGGGCTTCTACTTCGAGCGATTGCGCTATCCATTCGCCCGGCTGACCGGAATCGATCTCGACGGCAATGCGATCGAGCTGAGCGGTGAAGGGGTACTGGCGCAGGCGCTTCAACACGAGACGGACCACCTCGATGGAAAGCTCTATATCGACGGCCTCGATAAGGGCCTCCGACGAGAAGCGATGCAGGCCATCCGCAACAGCGACTGGTTCTAGCCTCTTCGGCCGGCGCTGGGCTCGCGAGCGCGGATCGCTAGTGCGAAACACCCTCCGGTTTGGGTGCGCCCTGGTACATGCCTTCGATGTCAGCGGCGAAGTCTGTGAGGATCACGTTGCGCTTGATGCTCAGCTTGGGGGTGAGGTGTCCGCTCGCTTCGGTGAGCTCCCGCGTGAGGATCACGAACTTGCGAATCGACTCCGCCCGGGAGACTGTCGCGTTCGCTGCATCCACCGCACGCTGAATTTCCGCGACGACCTTCGGATGCCGCGCCGCGTCCTCGATGGACATTGAGGCGTCTTCACTATTGTTATTGAGCCACACGGGCAGCATCTCGGGATCGAGGGTGATCAGGGCGCCGATGAACGGCTTCTGTTCGCCCACCACGATCACCTGGTCGACGATCGGGTTTGCGCGGATGGGATCCTCGAGCTGGGCTGGCGCTACATTCTTGCCACCGGCAGTGACGATGATCTCCTTCTTGCGACCGGTGATGGAGAGGTGGCCGTCTTCGTCGAACTCGCCAATGTCACCGGTCGTAAACCACTCGCCGTCGAAAACCTTCGCGGTCTCCTCGGGGTTCTTCCAATATCCGTCGAAGATGTTGATGCCTTTGGCCTGGATTTCGCCGTCCTCCATAATACGAACGGAGACGCCGGGAAGCGGTGGCCCCACCGTGCCGATCTTGAAGTTCGACGGGCGGCTAACGGAGATCGGCGCAGTGGTCTCGGTGAGCCCATAGCCCTCGAGGATCTGGATGCCGAGACTGCGGTAGAAGTGGCCGAGCCGAAGGCCGAGGGGAGCCGATCCAGACACCGCGAATTTGACCTGACCACCCATCGCTTCCCGGATCTTAGACAGCACGAGGCGGTCCAGCACGGCGAATTGCAGCTTGAGTCCGAGAGGCACGACTCCGGCATCGAGCGCCTTCGAGTGCTCGACGGCGACAGCAGCGGCGCGGCGGAAGATCTTGCCCTTGCCGCCGCTCTCTGCCTTCTGCTCCGAAGAGTTGTAGACCTTTTCGAAGACGCGAGGCACCGCGAGCAGGAATGTCGGCTTGAAGGACGCCATGGCCGGGAGCAGTTGCTTCGTATCGGCCTGGTGGCCCACCTTCACCCCGCCATGAATGCTCAGCACGGCGATGAACCGGGCGAAGATATGGGCCGTGGTGATGAACAGCAATGTCTTCGACTGCGTGTTCACCACTTCGGGGATCGCCTTGGCGGCGTTGCGCGAGAGTTCCACAAAATTGGAGTGGGTGAGGATGCAGCCCTTCGGGCGTCCGGTGGTGCCGGCTGTGTAAATCAGGGTGGCGAGGTCTGATCCCTTCGCAATCACGCGGCGTCGTTCAATTTCGTCGTCCGTTACCTCGGCACCGCTTGCTGCCAGCTTGTCGAGGTCTCCGAGGTTTATCTTCCAGGCGTTACGAATCAGGGGAAGGTCCGCGTAGACCTCGTCAAAGCGGGCGAAATGGTCCGGTGTCTCCGTGATCATGGCGATCGCGCCGGAATCGGCGAGATTCCACTGCACCTGGTTGGGGGAGGATGTCTCGTACACGGGCACGAGCACTGCGCCAGCGAACCAGGTGGCGAAGTCGATGAGAGTCCACTCGTAGCGCGTCTTGCACATGAGCCCGATCTTGTCGCCCGGCTGGATGCCGGCGGCGACGAGGCCCTTCGCGAGGGCAACCACCTGGGCGAGGAACTCGGAGGCCGAAACATCCGTCCAGCCTCCGGACGCGGTGGGGAGCGCGAAGAGCGGAAGATCCGGGGTAGATTTCACCCGGTCGACCAGCAGGTCCGTCGCGTTCGCATCGGGATCGGCTGCGACAAGAGCGGGTACGTCGTATTCCTGCACGGCTACTCCTTCGGGGCCGGCACGGGCTCCAGGTTGAAGCCGTTTCGTGCACAAGCGGGGCGGGGCGCCAAATAGTGGAGGACACCCCCGTTGACTAAACTCTATGTGGTGCGACGGGGAACCCACCTACCGCTTGTACCTCTCCCACAACCTGCACCCCCCCTCATCCTTCCCTCGGAACAAAGGTCATTGCGCGTGCATGCAATCGGAATCGATATCGGCGGCACCAAGATCGCGGGCGCCCTCGTCTCCGAGCTGGGGGAGATCATCGTGGAAGATCGGGTTCCCACCCCGACCACCGGGTCTGAGCAGATCGTCGACGCGGTCGTCGCTATGATCGAGCGCCTGCACGTGGGCCATGAGGTACAGGCCGCTGGCGTCGCCGCTCCCGGATTCATTGATGCAGCCCAGTCGACCGTGTACTACACGCCGAACATCAGCTGGCGGAACGAACCACTCCGAGAGCGCCTCACCGACCGACTCGACCTCGATATCACTATTGACAACGATGCCAACGCGGCCGGCTGGGCCGAGTTCCGCTTCGGCGCCGGCCGCCTCTACAGCGACATGACCATGCTCACCATCGGCACTGGGGTCGGAGGGGCCATCGTCACCCAGGACCGCCTGTTCCGCGGCGGGTTCGGCGCGGGAGCCGAGCTTGGCCACATGCGCGTCGTGCCTGACGGCCTCCCGTGCGGCTGCGGCGCCCGCGGGTGCATCGAGCAATATGGTTCCGGTCGCGCCCTGCTTCGCATGGCCAATGCGATTGCGGATATCGGCGGCATCGGCCTGGGGCTCGCTGCGGTGCGCGAGCAGAAGGGCGGCCTCACCGGGCCGGATGTCGCCGACCTCATCGTTGCTGGTGACGCTGGTGCTGCGCAGGCGCTCCGCGAACTCGGCACCTGGCTGGGCCAGGCCTGCGCCTCGCTCAGCGCGGTGCTCGATCCGCAGGTCTTCGTCTTTGGCGGTGGCGTCGCGGTGGCCGGTGAACTTCTGCTCGATCCGATCCGGGAGGCCTACCTCTCTCGCCTCCCTGCACGCGGATTCCACCCCGAACCTAAGTTCGTGATCGCGGAACTGGTGAACGACGCGGGTGTCGTGGGAGCTGCAGACCTGGCGCGACTTCACTCCGAAGGTCGGTCGCCGCGCGCGAAGCCGTTAGAGTAGGGCAATCTCTGAAGGCGTGGGTCACAAATGTTCTACTGGTTCATGAAGAACCTGGTTGCGGGTCCTCTGCTCAAGACCGCCTTCCGTCCGTGGGTCACCGG
>JAYTTG010000383.1:0-4823 GCA_043745175.1 Microbacteriaceae bacterium | reverse complement strand
CATCCGCGACTGCGGCATCCGCTTCGGGATCCGCGGCGAGCGCGACCGCATCGAGCGCCGCATCGAGATTTGCCTCGACGTCGCTATCGGTGTCGATTTCGGTCTCGTTCTCGGTGTCGTCTTCGCCGTCGTCCTCGTTCACAACGTGGAGCGCGCGGCTCTCGGCAGACTCGGCGGATTCTTCATCCGCGGCCAGTTCGTTGCCTTCCTGCGCTTCGTCCTCCTCGGAGGACTGCTCGGCGGCGGTCGCGAGGTCGATGTCGTCGCGGTTTGTTCCAGACACTGTGAATCTCATTCCATTTCTTGGGGCGAATGCGGCACAGCGCGTGCCGCCGCCGGTTCGGAAGCCTGAAGCTCCCACGAACCGATACTGCTGAAGACCGCTATTTGCCGAAGATGGTATTCACACCGAGTGCAAAGAGCAGATCCAGCCCGTAGACCACCGCCATCATGATGACCACGAAGACCAACACGACACCGGTATAGCTGAATAGTTCCTTGCGGGTCGGGGTGACGACCTTCTTCAGTTCATTGATTACCTGCCGGAGGAACAGGACGACTCTGCCGAACGGGCCACGGCTCGCGCCACGGTCCTGATTGGCGTTCGCAACGACGTCTTCACTCGGTTCGTCGATGACATTTCTCGCCACTTGGTCACTACCTTCCGAAAATGGCTGACCCGCACAGGTGCACGAATCGAACTGCAGGGCGGACAGGACTTGAACCTGCAACCTGCGGTTTTGGAGACCGCTGCTCTACCAATTGAGCCACCGCCCTTCGCAGCCGAATTGTCATCATTCGCACGCTTTACGCCGAGGGCTTCGCCCGAAATGGGCATACGAAATGATGGCAGATTTCAACTACCACAGTCCAGTGTAGGCGACGGTTCCGCCGGGTGCAAAGCTGCGCTGCGTGGCGGCGTGGTGGCGAATGCAGGATGACGGGCGAGAACGACACCCCGTCGGCATGGCAAGGTAATGCGTTCCCGGCAACGGTCTGATAGAAGGAGCGTTCCCTTGGACAAGCTGTTTCCGCCGGATGCGAGGTCTGAGTTCACGGCAGGCGGACCGCCGCGCGCTGCATTCGTCCACCACGCCCCGCATCCACCAATCGGGTGATGCCACTTCATCCAGTTCACCGTTGCCGCAGGATGCTGTGAGCGCGATCATTGGGGAATGACAACTGTTCCCCATGTGAGTGTGCGCAACCTGCGCAAGCAATACGGCGACTTCGCGGCGGTGGACGGCGTGAGCTTTGACATTCAGGCCGGCGAGACGTTCGCCCTGCTTGGACCGAACGGCGCCGGCAAGTCCACGACCATCGAGATCCTCGAGGGATACCGCGACCGCACCAGTGGCGAGGCGAGCGTTCTCGGCATAGACCCCCAGCGCGGCGGCCTCGAGTGGAAGGCTCGCCTCGGCATCGTGCTGCAGTCCACCGGGGAGAGCGGAAACGTCACCGTGCGGGAGCAGCTCGCCCACTTCGCTGGCTTCTATCCGAACCCGCGCGACGTCGACGAGGTGATCGCCGCCGTCGGCCTCACCGAGAAGACCAAGGCCCGCATCGCGTCCCTCTCCGGCGGCCAACGGCGACGAGTGGATGTCGCTCTCGGCGTGATCGGGCGGCCTGAGCTGCTCTTCCTCGACGAGCCCACCACCGGGTTCGATCCGGAGGCTCGGCGCGAGTTCTGGGAGCTCATCCGCTCCCTCAAACGCGAGGGTACGACCATCCTGCTCACCACCCATTACCTCGAAGAGGCCGCGCAACTGGGTGACCGTGCCGGAGTGATTGCGGGTGGCAGACTCATCGAGATCGGCACCATCGACGAGATCGGCGGGGCGGAGGCACGGACCCCGGTCGTGCGGTGGCACGACCAGAACGGACTGCGCGAAGAGCGCACTACCGAACCGGCATCCCTCGTCGCGCGCCTGTTCGCCGCCACCGGTACAGAGCCCGATGGCCTCGAGGTGCGACGCCCGAGCCTCGAAGACGTCTATCTCGCCCTCGTCGCAGCCCACACCACCGAAGAGTCAACACTGGAACAACTGGAGCGCTCACTGTGACCACTGCAATTGCACCCCCGAAACTTCCCGCCGGGCGCACCCTGGCCCTGGGGGCAAGTCGCGTGGCATATGAGGTGAAGACCTACTTTCGCCAGGGCGATTCCGTGTTCTTCACCTTCCTATTTCCCCTGATCTTCCTGACGATTTTCTCGGTGGCGTTCAGCGAGGGCAGTTTCGGCAAGACCGCGAGCGGCGCCAAGGTGACGGCGGCCGAGTTCTATCTACCCGCAATGCTCGCGGCCGGATTGCTGCTGAGCGGACTGCAGAACATGTCGATCGACATTGCTACAGAGAAGGGCGACGGCACCCTCAAACGACTCGGTGGCTCCCCGCTGCCGGTGCTGAGCTACTTCATCGGCAAGATCGGGCAGGTGATCGTAACGGGCATCCTGCAGTCGGCTCTATTGCTGGTCGTCGCGGCCGTGGCCTTCCGGGTGTCGTTGCCGACAGATCCCGCCAAGTGGCTCACCTTCGCTTGGGTGTTCCTGCTCGGCGTCTCCACCTGCGCGGTGCTGGGCATCGCACTGAGCGCCCTTCCGCGCTCCGGCAAGAGCGCTACGGCAGTGATCATCCCGATCACGCTGATCCTGCAGTTCATCTCTGGCGTCTACCTCAGCTTCTCGCAGCTGCCGGCTTGGCTGCAAAACTTCGCGAGCATCTTCCCACTCAAGTGGCTTGCCCAGGGAATGCGCTCCGTGTTCCTTCCCGATTCGTTCAAGGCGCTCGAAATGGGCGGCTCCTGGAACCTCGGCGGTGTCGCGCTCGTCACCACGATCTGGCTCGTGCTGGGACTCGTGGCCTGCCGCCTGACCTTCCGCTGGATCCGGAAGGACTCCTGAGCACCCGGGAGACTCGGGTGCTCACACTCGTTGCGAGTGGTAACAGGAACCCTGCGATCGCACAAGCACTGTGTGCCAGCGAGGCCACAGTGAAGACCCACCTGCTGCGGACGGTCGAGAAGCTCGGGGTGAATGACCGCACGCGATCGGTCACCCGCGCCAGGGAACCAGGGCCTTCTCACGCGCCGAGAATGTGGCGTGCTCTGGTCGAACGCGCAGAGTCTTGCTAGCCTTTATCAATCCGTTATCTAATGCTTCGTCGCTGCAGGCTGGCGATACCCGAAAAATCCCGAGTTTCTCGACTGCGAAAGCATCGATGATTCATGGCAAAGGACTGACCTGGTGAGACGGCAAGAGCAATGGGAAGCCCGCGGGAAAGGGGCAACCTCGAAGGTGACCGCCGTCGGTGCCCTCTTCGGCGTGGCCGCGCTGATCGTATCGACCTCGCTGCCCGCGGCGGTCCTTTACAGTGCCGACTCGGCATCCGCTCTCGCGCGTTACAGCTCTGCGTTGCCCGAATCTGCTCCCGCCCAGTCCTTTGCTGCCGGCACCGAGGCGACGCTTGCGGTTTCCACGATCGCGGGCCGGGATGGCTACACCGTCACTCTGCCTCCTCCTCCCCCACCGGTGCGGCGGGCGAAGTTGGCGAGTTTCACGCCGCGAGGGAACTTTCTCTACACGCCTAATCCCAACGGCACTATACAGTGGCCATTCACGCGCTACGTGCCCATCGCCAGCGGTTTCGGGGCGCGCGACGCGCCCTGCGGAGGCTGTTCGTCGTTCCACGACGGACTCGACTTCCTGCCGGGCGCAGGAGCCCCGATTGGGGCAATTGCCCCGGGAGTCGTGACGATCGTCGGGCAGGACAGCGGCGGATATGCCTCCTACGGAACTCGCGTGGTCGTCGAACACGTGATCAACGGGCAAAAGGTGGAGAGCCTGTACGCGCACATGATAGCTGGGTCGCCCACCGTAGCCGTCGGCGATACCGTCAGCGTCGGCCAGACCCTGGGGTTCGTGGGGAATACGGGCGCCTCGACAGGCGCGCACCTACACCTCGGAATCTCTCTGGGCGGCGCGTTCGTCGACCCCTACGCCTGGCTCATTGCCAACGCTAACTGAGGGCCAGCTGTCACTTCAGACGTGCACGCCGACAAGAACCGGCTCGGGCTGTAACACAACGCCATAGGCACCGAGCACGCGGGTCTGCATATAGCGCGCCAACTCGGCGACCTGTGCCGCGGTGGCATCCCCCGTATTTACGATCGCGAGGCTGTGCTTGCTCGAGACCGCGGCGCGCGACCCCGGAAGACGAAATCCTCTCGCCACGCCGGAGTGCTCGATGAGCCAGGCCGCGCTCAACTTCACCCCGCGCGACTCCGCAACAGGGCTGGCATCGAGGTGACTGGGATCGTAGGCCTCAAGAGGTGTGATCGTGGGAGCCACTTCGTCCACTGCGCCAGCCTCAACCGGCCACCGTGGCACCTCTAGAGGCAGTGAGCGCGCAAATCCGGCGCTGACGATCGGGTTGGTGAAAAATGATCCTACGCTCACCGAGTCCGGATCGGTGGGGTCGAGGAGCATGCCTTTCGATGCACGAAGGGAGAGTACGGCCGCGCGTACCTTCGCCAGCGGCAGCCGAGCACCAGCCGCGACGCCGAGCGCGGTCGCGAGTTGCGGATAACCGATTGGATCGCTCAGGGCGTCGGAATTTTCGGAGAGCGCGAGGTCGATGGACACGACGATACCCGCGCGGCCACCCTTGAGTGCTGAGCGCCGATAGCCGAACTCGAGCTCGGCAGCCGACAGCACTACGAGGTCACCGGTGAGGTAGTCGAGAAACTCGATCGAACGCAGACTGGATGAGAGTTCCTGCCCGTAGGCGCCGATGTTCTGAATCGGCGCCGCACCGCAGGTGCCG
>JAYTTG010000382.1:0-4842 GCA_043745175.1 Microbacteriaceae bacterium | reverse complement strand
TGAGCCTGTCTCAGACCCGAACCGCCACATGAAGACCGGATGATGACCGCACGCATTCTCGTAGTCGATGATGACACCGCCCTCGCGGAAATGATCGGGATCGTGCTGCGCTCCGAGGGATTCGAGCCCTCCTTCTGCGGAGACGGCAGTCTCGCGGTCGCCGCCTTTCGCGAGACGAAGCCCGATCTCGTACTGCTCGACCTCATGCTTCCCGGCAAAGATGGCATTCAGGTCTGCGCGGAGATCCGCACTGAATCCGGTGTCCCGATCATCATGCTAACCGCCAAGTCCGATTCAACGGATGTCGTCCGCGGGCTCGAAAGCGGAGCCGACGACTACGTCGTTAAGCCTTTCAATCCCAAGGAGCTTGTCGCCCGCATCCGCACCCGCCTGCGTCCGACGCCGACCGCGGCCACTAACCTGCTGCAGGTGGGTGACCTTCAGCTGGATGTCGCCGGCCACGAAGTGAAGCGCGGCACGACGAGAATCAATCTCACGCCGCTGGAGTTTGAGCTTCTTCTCGCGCTGGCTCTCAACCCACAGCAGGTCTTCACGCGCGAGATGCTGCTCGAACAGGTCTGGGGCTACCACTACAAGGCCGATACGCGACTCGTGAACGTGCATGTGCAACGCCTGCGCGCAAAGGTGGAAGAAGATCCGGACAACCCGCGCATCGTCATGACCGTGCGCGGAGTCGGCTATCGCGCGGGCTCAAGCAACTGACCCAAGCTATGAACTGCGGAAAGTCCGGCCGGGAAGAACCTCGAACGTGAATAGCTTTGACTGGCGCTCCTACGCCGACCGTGTCGTGCGATTCTGGCGGGGCTCGCTCCAATTCCGTACCGTCGCGATCACCGTACTGCTCTCCGGATTCGCGGTCATCGTGATCGGGGCATTCATCTCGGTGAGCATCTCCAACAACCTGTTTGCGTCGCGGAGCATCCAGGTGCAGCAGGAAGCTCGCACCATCCATAACCAGGCCCAGAGCACTTTCGATGCGGCGCAGCCGGCCAATGACCAGGCGCCGACGGTCGAGCTCGATATCGTGGCGAACTCCGTAACCGACAAGTTTTTGCCGTCGACCACCGCTCCGGCCAGTACCAAGTTCGCCATCAAACGCACGCCGGGGCAGGCGGAGACGCCGCAGAACATGCAGCCCGTGTCGTCCACGAACTTCCCCGACAGGGTCGTCACCGATTCCCTCCGGGCGAGAGTGGTCAAGGACGTTGCGCACGTGCAGTACCAGTCGGCGACGCTGCCGGATGGCTCGCCGGCTCTCGTCGTCGGATCGCAGGTGCGCGTGCCGACCGCTGGCAGCTATGAGTTGTATCTTGTCTACGACCTTTCCTCGGTGCAGACGACCCTTGGATACGTGCAGCAGACCCTCGCCCTCGGCGGACTCGCGCTGGTGCTACTGATCGGCGCGGTCACCTATACGGTGGTGCGGCTCGTTGTCGGGCCGATCAGACTGGCCGCGGAAACCAGTGAGAAGCTGGCCGCTGGCCAGTTGGAGCAGCGCATTCCGGAGCGGGGGGACGACGTGATCGCCACCCTCGCCCGCTCGTTCAACGGCATGGCCGATAGCCTCCAGCACCAGATCACCAAGCTCGCGGAGCTGTCGCGCCTTCAGCAGCGGTTCGTGTCGGATGTCTCGCATGAGCTGCGCACGCCGCTGACCACCATCCGGCTGGCGGGTGACGTGCTTTACGACCATCGGGAGGACTTCGCTCCTGCGACGGCGCGCACAGCGGAACTCCTGCATACCCAGGTGCAACGGTTCGAAGTGCTACTTGCCGATCTCCTCGAGGTAAGTCGCTATGACGCGGGCGCCGTGGAGCTCGAACTCGAACCAACCAACCTTGTGCGGCTGGTCGAGGATGCGGTCGAGGGGATGCAGCCGCTCGCCGAACAGCGCGGCTCGTCGCTGCGTTTCGTCGCGCCCGGTGGCTATTTCGAGGCGGAGGTCGATGCCCGTCGCATTCGTCGCGTGCTGCGCAATCTGCTCGGTAATGCGGTGGAACACGGTGAAGGCAAGCCGATCGTCGTGATGGTGGACAGCAACGCGACAGCGATTGCGCTTACAGTGCGTGACTACGGCATCGGTATGAAAGCGGCGGATGTCTCGCGGGTCTTCGACCGGTTCTGGCGGGCGGATC
The DNA here is from genome assembly GCA_043745175.1 of Microbacteriaceae bacterium. Classification (GTDB taxonomy): domain Bacteria; phylum Actinomycetota; class Actinomycetes; order Actinomycetales; family Microbacteriaceae; genus Lacisediminihabitans. The sequence continues at coordinate 2,686 of JAYTTG010000382.1, read as the reverse complement.
CGTCCCGCCAGCGCACCATCGGCGGCACCGGTCTCGGCCTTGCGATTTCGCTGGAGGATGCAACGCTGCACGACGGTCGACTCGAGGTGTGGTCGAAACTCGGCATCGGCACGTGCTTTCGGCTGACCCTGCCGCGGGAACGCGGCCGAGCGATCATCTCCTCCCCACTCGAACTGCCTCCGGACGACGCCGTTCATCTCGAGGAGGTGCGCGATGCGTGACCGCCGCCGTCAGGGAGTCCTGGGCGCGGTGATCGCAGCCATGCTTCTCGCGCTCACCGGATGTGTGGGTATCCCCGACTCCGGACCGGTGAATGCCGGGCTGTCGCTGAGCGAAGACAGCACCGGATCGAACATCGCGTTCAATCCGCAAGGTCCGGAGGCCGGAGCGAGCCAGCAGAGTATCCTTCGCGGGTTCGTCGCGTCCTTCACCTCGGCGACGGGCGGCTACGCCGTATCCAAGCAGTTTCTCTCTTCCGATTTCAAGACCAAGTGGGATCCGCGCCAAAGCGTCCAGGTGCGTTCCGGCACGCCGAGCATCAGCCAACTCGGTGTCACTTCTCTCGCGTATTCGTTCGACACACTGGCCACGGTCGACAGCACGGGTGCCTACTCGCAGATCAGCCAGTCATTCACCCTGCCGTTCTCCTTCGTGAAGGAAGGTAACCAGTGGCGCATCAGTGCGGCATCGGATGGCATCGTGCTCGCAGACCAGACCTTCGAGCGCATTTTCCGGCACTATCCGATCTATTTTCTCGATCAGCAGAATCAGTATTTCGTACCCGACGTGCGCTGGTACCCGATCGGCACGGCCTCGACCCGAATCGTGACTGCTCTTCTCGCCGGGCCACCGGACTGGCTCAAGGGGGCGGCCTTCTCCCGGTTCCCGGACGGCACGAAGCTCTCGGATGCTGGTAGCGTCGTCACCCCGGCCGACGGTGTAGCCCAGGTGGACCTCTCCAAGGAGGCACTGGTGGCCAGCGCGCGTGACCGCCAGAACATGTACCTGCAGCTCGCTCAGAGCCTGCGGTCAGTATCGAGCATCTCGCAGGTGCGTCTCTCGATCCAGGGCACCCCGGTGCAGGTCGACGACCTCGGCACGGCCGGGCCCCAGGTCGACTTCTCCGTCGACAGTCAAGCGCTCGTGCTGCGCAAGAACGAGTTCGGCTTCTACGCCAACAACCGCGTCGCCGATCTCGCCGGCATCAGCTCCAAAGTGCTCTCACTCGGCGCGCGGGATGCCACGATCTCATCCGACCAGCAGGAGGTAGCCGTTCTCGGCAGCGCGGGGGTCTCAGTTGTGCGCAAGACCGGCGCGGTGGCTCTCATCGATCCGCGCCCTGATCTCATCGCCCCGTCACTCGACGAGGCTGGATACACCTGGTCGGTGCCGAAAAGCGCGCCCAACGCCATCAACGTCTACGATCCCTCCGGCACGGCCCACCCCATTTCTGCAAAGTTGCAGGACGGATCGCAGATGGTCTCCCTCTCCGTATCGCGAGAGGGTGCGCGAGTACTCATGCTCCTGTCTACCCCCACGGGTTCGAGGCTCATGGTCGCGGCGATCCTGCGCAACGAAAAGCTCGAACCGATCGGAATCGGCCCGGCGGTCGTCGACGCGTCACTTGGCAACGGCGTTGCCGTCGACGCGACCTGGGTCGACCAGTGGACGGTAGGCACACTTGTCACCGCCGACGGTCAATCGAGGGTCGAGTTGTACGCGATCGGCGGGCAGAAGACGGCGCTCAGCTCGCTGGTTCCCTCTCGCCAGATCGTCGGCGGCAACAAGGGCGAGAACGGACTGCGCGTGCTCGGTCGCGACGACTCCACCCTCTACAGCTGGGGCGGAAGTAGCTGGCAGTCAGCCAAGGTCGCCGTGGACTTCATCGCCACCCAGCGCTAATCCTGCACAGGCTACCAACCGCCGATGGTGTCCTCCGACCGGTACCGACCCTGGGATGCCTTGCCGACGGTTCGGGCAGACTTCGGTCATGGTATTCACGATTCCTGATTCGCTGCGGGAGGCCATTCTCGATGCACTGGCGGTGGTGTTACCCCTCGTCTGTGCCGGCTGTGATGTCGACGATCGTGCTCTCTGCTCCGGATGCCGCGAGCAGTTGCAGCCGCACCCGTTCGCGCGACCTCTCGACGACGGCACGCCAGTGTGGGCTGCACTCGCCTATGACGGAGTGGTGCGCCGCGCGATCCTCGGCCTCAAAGAGCAGGGGCGCACGGATGTTGCGCGAGCGCTGGCAGTGCCGCTGTGGAGCGCGGTCTCACGCTCCGTGCTGCACATGGGCTCCTCCGCTACCGGCACAGTGGAACTCGCGATTCCTCCGGTGAACCGCGCGTCTTTCCGGCGGCGCGGCTACGATCCGGTGCGACTGCTCGCGCGGGCCGCGGGCCTGCCACGACCTGTCTCGGTGCTCGCCAACCTGCACGAGAGGGCAAGCCAGAAGACTCTCGATAAGGCGCAGCGCACCGTGAATCTTGTCGGTTCGATGGCGGCGACGAGACCGCTTCAGGGTCGATGTTTTTTGGTGATCGACGATGTCGTCACCACGGGTGCGACCCTTGCCGAGGTCATCCGCTCACTGCGTGATGGCGGCGCGGAGGTGGTGGGCGCAGCCGTACTTGCGGCGACGCCTCGGCATTCGCTGGGTTTGTCATCAGAGCTCGAGATAAGC
>JAYTTG010000381.1:0-4845 GCA_043745175.1 Microbacteriaceae bacterium | reverse complement strand
ATCAAAGATGGCCGAAGCATGGCGGTCGGGCTTCCGGTGGCCGGAACCGAAACATCTGACCTGATCCGCCTCATGACGGGCCGGACTATCGAGAACGTTTTCCCTGCCGCTGTGACGATTGCAGCGGATGCGGCCGAGCTGCTCGTCGTCGAACATCTTGGCGCAGACGGGGTGTTCGCCGATGTCAGCTTTACCGTGCGGGCCGGAGAAATCGTCGGGCTCGCCGGACTCGTCGGCTCCGGTCGCTCGGAAATCCTGGAAACGATCTACGGCGCGCGCACTTCAACTTCGGGTTCGGTTACCGCGGGTGGGGTACGACTGCGGCCGGGTTCTGTCGGACATGCGATCTCTCATGGACTCGGCCTTTCACCGGAGGAACGGAAAAGCCAGGGCCTTCTCCTCGATCAGGCGGTATTTCGAAACGTGACGCTTTCGAGTTTCGTTCGGTTCGCACAGTTCTCCTTTCTCAACGAGCGCGCGGAGAGATCGGCGGCGCGCTCGAAGCTCGACGCTCTCGACCTTCGTTCCGCTAACCCCGACCAGCCAGCCGGAACCCTTTCGGGTGGGAACCAACAAAAGGTCATGCTGGCGCGGTGGCTGCTGCACGGGACCTCGGTCCTGTTGCTCGATGAGCCGACTCGGGGAGTGGATGTGGGAGCTCGAGCCGAGATCTACACCTTGATCCGCTCTCTTGCCGCCGCAGGGACCGCGATTGTGATCGTGTCGAGCGAGATCGAGGAAGTGCTCGGCCTGGCCGACCGGATACTCGTGATCGGGGACGGGCGAGTCATCGACAACCGTGATTCCGGATCCATCGACGAACAAGAAGTGCTCGACCTCGTAATGAAGGGAAATGCCGCGTGAGCGCACAGGAGCTGTCTCATCCACCGCTAATCGGCCCCGGCCACGGCTCAGACCGACAATCTCTCATCGGAAGGCTGCTCGGCGGTCCGGTCGGTCGCAACCTCGGACTGGTCATCGCGCTCGCTGCGCTGTTCGCAGTCGGCGCGATCACCGCGGGTGATCGATTCACCAGCATCGAGAATGTGCTCACCATCGTTCGCTTCGCCTCGATCACCGGAGTGCTGTCTATCGGGGTGACATTCGTGATCATCGCGGGTGGAATCGACCTTTCGGTCGGATCAGTGCTGGGACTTGCGACGGTCGTGGCGACTCTTCCCTCCGTTCAACTGTTCGCGGAGCAGACGAATTGGCTCGTGATGGTGCTCATCGCCCTCGTCGTGGGGACTGTGGCGGGGATAATCAACGGGGTCGTCATCGCCTACGGGAATGTCGTTGCCTTCATGGCCACCTTGGCGATGCTTGTCGGCGCGCGCGGGCTCGCCGAGATCCTGTCCAATCGCACAACGCAGATCGTGCGAGTACAGGGCTTCCTTGATGTATTCCGTGCGAATCTCCTCGGTGTACCCGTGCTCATCTGGATCTTCCTGCTCGTGGCGGTTGCGGGGTGGATTCTCCTCAACCGCACGACGTTCGGGCGACGGACCATCGCCATTGGCGGCAACCGTGAAGCCTCGCGCCTCGCGGGGATCGGCGTGAAGAAGCACATCGTCGCGCTCTACGCACTCGCCGGACTCACCGCGGGTATTGCGGCGATAATGATGCTCGGTCGAACGACCGCCGGCACATCCACCCACGGCACCCTGTACGAACTCGACGCGATCGCCGCGGTGGTCGTGGGCGGAACTCTCCTCATCGGTGGCCGGGGAACGATCACTGGCACCGTTTTCGGGGTGCTGATCTTCGCGACGCTCACGAACGTCTTCACTCAGAACAATCTGTCAACCTCGGTCCAGGCTCTGGCCAAAGGCGTGATCATCGTCGTGGCGGTTCTACTGCAGCAGCGGTTCGCCGCCCGAAAGAATTCGCGGTAGCTGCCGCTTCCGTTTCATTGTGCACACCCAACCGAAAGACAGGTCCAACATGACCGCCACCCCCACTCGCGACGACAAATTCTCCTTCGGCCTCTGGACCGTCGGCTATAACGGAACGGACCCGTTCGGCGGACCCACCCGGCCCCCGCTCGACGTTGTCGAGGCTGTCACTCGCCTCGCCGAACTCGGTGCCTACGGCCTCACCTTCCACGACGACGACCTGTTCGCCTTCGGATCGAGCAACGCGGACCGCCAGAAGCAGATCGATCGACTGAAGCAGGCACTCTCCGACACGGGTGTCATCGTTCCGATGGTCACGACCAACCTGTTCAGCGCACCGGTCTTCAAAGACGGCGGCTTCACCTCCAACGATCGCGGAGTGCGCCGCTTCGCGATGCGCAAGGCCATGCGCCAGTTGGACCTCGGGGTGGAGCTCGGCGCCAAGACCTTCGTGATGTGGGGTGGACGCGAGGGAGCGGAATACGACTCCGCCAAGGATATCCGCGGGGCGCTCGAGCGCTACCGGGAAGCGGTGAACCTGTTCGCCCAGTACGTTACCGACAAGGGCTACGGCATTCGCTTCGCCATCGAGCCGAAGCCGAACGAGCCGCGCGGTGACATCCTGCTGCCCACTGTCGGGCACGCGATGGCGTTCATCGAGACCCTCGAGAAGCCGGAGCTTTTCGGCGTGAATCCGGAGGTCGGGCACGAGCAGATGGCCGGACTCAACTTCACCTCCGGCATCGCGCAGGCGCTCTACCAGGGCAAGCTCTTCCACATCGACCTGAACGGGCAGAAGGGCATCAAGTACGACCAAGACCTCGTGTTCGGTCACGGCGACCTCGCTAATGCGTTCGCGCTCGTCGACCTGCTCGAGAACGGTGGAGCACACGGCGGCCCGTCCTACGACGGGCCGCGGCACTTCGACTACAAGCCCTCGCGCACCGAAGACATCACCGGTGTCTGGGACTCTGCCGCTGCGAACATGCGCACCTACCTGTTGCTCAAGGAACGGGCGGCCGCTTTCCGGACCGACCCGGAGGTGCAGGCGGCCCTCGCGGCGTCCCGCGTCGCGCAGATCAACGAGCCAACTCTGAACGCTGGCGAGAGCTACGACGACCTGCTCGCCGACCGCAGCGCATACGAGGACTTCGACACCGATTCGTACTTCGGCGGCAAGGGCTTCGGCTTCGTGCGCCTCAACCAGCTCGCCCTCGAACATCTGCTCGGCGCGCGCTGAGAAGATGCGACCCTGTGCACTCCTCCCGCCCCACACACAGAATTCCTGCACAATGGTCCACGCGGGTAGCCGATTGCATCGCTGACGGGAGCGGGGACATCCGCCCGAAGAATTGCCGGAGTTGTGACCAGGAGAGGGAGAACCGATGACGCTCGTCGCCGGGGTCGATTCATCCACCCAGAGTTGCAAGGTCGTGATCTGTGACGTCGAGACGGGCGCTGTCGTGCGGACCGGGCGTGCCTCGCACCCGGTCGGCACAGAGATCGAACCGGAACAGTGGTGGGAGGCACTTCGCCGCGCGATCGCCGACGCAGGTGGACTCAATGATGTGGCCGCGATCTCCATTGGCGGGCAGCAACATGGAATGGTGGTGCTGGATACCGCGGGCCGTGTCATCCGCCCAGCACTGCTCTGGAACGATATACGTTCCGCCGCCGCCGCCGCCTCGATCGTCGCCGAGGTCGGTGCCGCCTCCTTCGCCGAGCGCACCGGGTCCGTGCCAGTGGCGTCGTTCACGATCACGAAGCTGCGTTGGCTCGCCGATGCCGAACCGCAAAACGCGGCACTGGTCGCCGCGATTGCGCTCCCCCACGACTGGCTCACCTGGCGCTTGCGCGGATTCGGCCCCGACAATCCGGTACTCACCGAGCTCATCACGGATCGTTCCGAGGCGAGCGGTACGGGCTATTTCGATCCTCGATCGAACGAATACGACCGTGCTCTTCTCTCCCTGGCTCTTCGACGCGACGCGACGCACATCATTCTGCCGATGGTCCTCGCGCCAAACGAGTCGCGAACTGCCGGAGCGCTCGTGATCGGTGTCGGAGCCGGCGACAACGCTGCTGCCGGGCTCGGTCTTGGCGCCCACACCGGTGACGTCGTCGTCTCGATCGGCACGAGCGGCACCGTCTTCGCTGTCACCGAGACCGTCCCGTCCGACGCCTCAGGCACCGTCGCTGGATTCGCGGATGCGAGCGGCGCCTTCCTCCCGCTCGTCGCGACCCTGAACGCAGCGCGCGTGCTCGACTCCGTCGCTGGCTTGCTGGGTGTGGATCACGCGGAACTCGGCAGGCTCGCTCTCGCAGCACAACCCGGCGCGTGCGGCGCGGTGCTACAACCCTATTTCGAGGGGGAGCGAACCCCGAACCTACCCGACGCGACGGCGACCTTTTTCGGCCTCACCCTCACATCCACGACCAGGGCGAACCTCGCCAGGGCCGCTATCGAAGGGATGCTGTGCGGGCTAGCCGACGGGCTGGATTCGATCCGCGCTCAGGGCGTCGAGGCAAAACGTATTCTGCTCATCGGTGGCGCGGCACACAACGAGGCAGTCGCGACGATCGCCGGCCAGGTATTCGATATCCCGGTGGAGGTGCCGTCCCCGGCCGAGTACGTCGCGGTCGGCGCCGCGGTGCAAGCCGCCTGGGCGCTCGACAACACGCGGCCGGACTGGCCGCTCGAATTCTCAGCGCGCCCGGCTCACGACACCCAAGCGGTCATCCGCGAGCAGTACGCCGCGCGCCGCTGACTGCGACGGCGTCATCCCCGCCACCCGGGTCTCGTCCGAGTCGCCACCGACTGTACTTTCCGGCGGGCGCTATCCATCTGCACGCGCTCGGGACTCTCCGCGGCCGACTTTCCATGGTCGACGCGCACCCTCACCACGTGCTCGGCGTTGCCCCGAACGGCACGGGCTCCGGTCGCGCGAGG
>JAYTTG010000380.1:0-4851 GCA_043745175.1 Microbacteriaceae bacterium | reverse complement strand
CACTGCAGCCTGGCTCTGGCCAGACTCAGCGGCAACTGCCGCGACGAGCTCGGTACGGTTTAGTGACTTGTCAGCCATTGAAGTCCTCCTCGGACGTTACGCTTTTCAGAACGAACATTCTTGCCCCGGCGATTAGTTGCATCGACGAGCAGTTCAGTTGATTGGATCAGGATGTGGCAATGGGGCGCAAACCCCGCAACCGCCTGTAATTTACCAGCTTGACTTCGTAATACCGGGCAATTCGCCCCGGTGCGCCATATCGCGGAACCGTACGCGGGAAACTCCGAACTGGCTGAGGAATCCGCGGGGGCGACCGTCGATGGCGTCACGACCGCGAACACGCACCGGAGAGGCGTCGCGCGGAAGCTTCTGCAGACCGAGTCGAGCGGCTTCGCGCTCGGCGTCGGAGGAGGTGGGATCGACGAGGGCCTTTTTCAACTCGAGTCGCTTGGTCGCATAGCGCGCGACTACGATTTTGCGCTGCTCATTGGCAGCGATCTTGCTCTTCTTCGCCATTGTTAGCGCTCCTCGCGGAATTCGACGTGCTTGCGGACTACCGGGTCGTACTTCTTGAGCACGAGGCGGTCGGGGTCGTTGCGGCGATTCTTTTTGGTCACATAGGTGTAACCGGTGCCGGCGGTGGATCGGAGCTTGATGATCGGGCGGACGTCGTGCTGCTTTGCCATTAGATCTTCACCCCACGGCTCAGGATGTCCTTGACGACTGATTCAATTCCGCGAGCGTCAATGACCTTGATGCCTTTTGCGCTGAGGGTCAACGTGACGCTGCGCCTGAGCGACGGAACGTAATATGTTTTCTTTTGCACGTTCGGGTCGAAGCGACGCTTCGTCCGGCGGTGCGAGTGCGAAATATTGTGTCCGAAGCCGGGAATGGCTCCAGTCACCTGGCACACTGCGGCCATGGTTTTCCTCCGATTACCGTAGGGACGAGATGTCCCTACCCAAGATTTCTTGTCGGCACGCCCCACCTGCCAAGCGAACATGGCGGGCTTGCGCACTGGCTGTAGCGCGTAGATGCGGACAGCAGTGCCCAATACTACGGATGCCGCGGGTACTTCGCAAGGCGAGCCCGAGCTCAGGCGCTCACCATGCCGATCACAATGAATTCGGTCTGCGAGCGGGCGACGGCCGCTGCGGGCTCGATCAAACGGGCGGACCGGGTTCCGTTCAGTGCGCCACGGAGCACTCGGCGCACAGCCCAAACACGTCCACAACATGGTTCGGCTGGGTGAATCCATGCTCGGTGGCGACCGATTGCGCCCAGCGCTCCACGGCATCCGCTTCGATCTCCACCGTGAGTCCGCAGTTGCGGCAGATGAGGTGATGGTGGTGTTGCCCCGGGGTGCAGGCGCGATAGAGGCTCTCGCCATCGGGCGACTGGAGCGAATCAGCTTCCCCCTCGACCGCGAGGTCGGCGAGCGCGCGGTAGACGGTGGCGAGACCGATCGGCGAACCGGACTCCCGGAGCGTGGCATGTAGTCGCTGGGCGCTGACGAATCCGTCGTCGTCTGCGAGCGCTGTACGCACTGCCTCACGCTGCCAGGTGTTGCGCTTGCGCGGGGCGTTCATCGGCTGATCCCCCCGGCCCCCACCGCAATCAGGCGACCGTTGTTACCTCCACGAGTTCGGCGACCACCGACCACCCGGCAGACAATGTAGATGAGGAACGAGATCGTCGTCACGTAGGGGCTGATCGGCAGGCCGCCGCCGAGAGCGAGCAGGATTCCGCCGACCACCGACGTGACGGCGAAGGCAACGCTGAGCAGGGGGGTGAGCACGGGCGAGGCCGTGATCCGCATGGCCGCGGCGGCGGGCGTCACAAGCAGAGAGAGAACGAGGAGCGCTCCGACGATCTGGATCGACACGGCCGTCGCGAGCCCGAGCAGGATCATGAAGGCGATCGAGAGTCCGGTGACCGGCAGCCCTCTCGCCCGCGCTACATCCGCATCCACGCTCGCGAAGCTCAGCGGGCGCCAGATGACGAAGAGTCCGGTGATTACCACAGCCGAAATGATCACGAGCATGAGCAGTTGCGGGTTGTCGACCGATACGATCTGGCCGGTGAGCAGCCCGAACTTGTTGCCACTTCTTCCCTTGTACAGTGCGAGAAACAGGATGCCGAGCCCGAGTCCGAACGGCATCAACACGGCGATGATCGAGTTGCGTTCGCGCGCCTTCGCCCCGAGGATGCCGATGATCAGAGCGGCAAGCAGCGAGCCGGCGATCGAGCCGGCGACCACGTTCACCCCGAACAGCAGCGCCGCGGATGCCCCGGCGAAACTCAGTTCGCTGATTCCGTGCACCCCGAAGGCCAGGTCCCGTGTCATCACGAATGGCCCGATGAGGCCGCCGACCACACCGAGCAGGGCACCGGCGATGACCGAGTTCTTCACCAGTGCGAGAAGTTCGCCATAGTTGTCGAAACCGAAGATCTGGTGCCAGAGGTCAGTATTCATGGCGTGGGTACCTCCACGTGATGCTCGAGGTGATCGTGCACGCCGTAGCCTTCCGGTGCGCCGAGCACCACGATGCGCCCACGACTGCGGATGACCTCCACAGGGGTGTCGTACATGTACGACAGCACCTCGCTACGCAGCACCTCATCCGGGGTTCCTACCCGGAAGCGGCCGCCCGCGAGATAGAGCACCCGGTCAACCATCGGAAGGATGGGATTGACATCATGCGTGACGAAGATCACGGCAGTGTCGATGGCCCGGCGTTGTTCGTCGATGAGCTCGCTCACCTGGCGCTGGTGATGCAGGTCGAGGGAAATAAGCGGCTCGTCGCAGAGCAGGAGGCTCGGGGTGCCCGCGATCGACTGTCCCACCCGCACCCGTTGCTGCTCTCCACCAGAGAGGGTGGCCACGGGCACATTCGCGTACTCTGTCGCACCTACCGACTCGAGGATACCGTCCACCTGGCGCCGGACCGCGCGCGAGTTAAATGGCAGCCCCCAGCGGTGACCGTTTACGCCGAAGGCCACGAGGTCGCGCGCGCGGAGCGGTGTCCCCTGCTCGAGCAGCTTCTGCTGGGGAATATACCCGATGCGCCGACTGCCGTGGGTTACGGGTTCGCCGAGGAATTTGATGGTCCCCGAACTGAGTTTCTGCTGTCCGAGGATGGTCTTGAGCAGGCTCGTCTTGCCCGTGCCGTTGGGTCCGAGCACGGCGAGAAACTCCCCCGACTGCACGTCGAGATTGAGGTTTTGCCAGAGCCGGCGGTCGCCGAACGAGAGCGTGGCGCCGCGGAGGCTCAATACCGGATCTGTCATTTCAGTGCTGCGGTGATCGAGGCGAGGGTGTCGGTCATCCATTCAAGGTAGTCCTTGCCTGCTGGCAGGGTTTCGCGCACCGGGACGACGGCCACTCCGGCCTTCTGGGCCGCAGCGAGCACTCGCTCCGTCTCGGGGGAACTCGTCTGTTCGTTGTAGGCGAGAAGTTTCACCGCACGATCACTGAACAGGGCGAGAGTCTGCCGCAGGATGACGGGCGAGACATCCGTGCCAGCCTCGATCGCGTCGCTGAACTTACCGGGGGTCTTGTTCACGAGCCCGACAGCGTCGAGCATGTAGAGCGGCACTGGTTCGGTGACCGCCACGCCCTCACCGGCAGAGCTGGACTTCAGGGTCGCCTCTGTGGCCTGCAGCAGACCGAGCGCCTCGGTGAACTGTGAGGCGTTGGCCGCGAAGGTCCCCGCACGCGCGGGTTCCTCGGTGGTGAAGGTCGCGACGAGCTGGCTCACGACCTTTTTGACCGTCGGAAGGTCGTACCAGAGGTGTTCATTGAACTCCCCGGTTTCGGGCTTCTGGTCGTAGCCCGAGATGGTGCTGGCGTTGAGCAGCACGACCTTTGGGTTGTTTGCACCCTTCAGGAGGGACTCCACAAAGCTGTCATAGCCCCCGCCGTTCTGGATCACGACGTCGGCCTTCGAGAGTGAGAGCTGCACCTGTGCGTCGGCTTCGTAGGAGTGCGGGTCCTGCGAAGGGTCGGAGATTATCGACGTGACCGAGACGCGGTCTCCACCGATCTGCCTGGCGATATCGCCGTACACGTTCGTCGAAGCGACGACGTGGATGAGGCCGTCACTTTTCGGGGGAGAGGCCACCGCGGAGCATCCGGCGAGGGCGAGGCTCAGCAGGAGGCCGCCCGACAGGAGCAGTGTTTTTTTGCGCACGATGAGGGGTCTTCTCAGGGAGGTTGGTGAAGGTAATGAGATTCGTTATCAATAGTATATGGCTTGGGCGACCGCGGGCGCACCGGGTTGCGCGCCCAGTGGCTCCTTGCCCAGTCGCGCCCGGCCCTGCACGCCGGTCGCCCTGCGCGCGCTTGCGCCTGGGTGCCCGTGGGTGACACGCGCGCCCGCTCTTTCGGGCGCGCGTGTCGCCCACGGGCACGCAGAGGCGGGGGAGCGCACGCCGACGGTCGGTACGGCGAGTGGCGCGGGCGATGCGGATGCTCCCTAGTCGAGCAGCAGCGCCGGCTCTTCGATGATGCTCGCGACGTCGGCAAGGAAGCGGCTGGCGACATCCCCGTCCACGACCCGGTGGTCGAAGCTCGCGCCGAGGGTCGTGACGAAGCGCGGACGCACCTCTCCATCCACGACCCACGGCTTCTGCTTGATAGTGCCCATGGCGAGGATTGCCACTTCACCGGGGTTGAGAATGGGGGTGCCGGTGTCCATGCCGAAGACTCCGATATTGGTGACAGTGATGGTACCGCCAGCCTGCTCGGACGGGCTCGTCTTGCCATCACGAGCGGTGATGGTGAGCTGCCCGATCGCACTCGCAAGTTCGCGCAGCGAGAGCTCCTGTGCCTCTTTGATGTTCGGCACG
>JAYTTG010000379.1:0-18480 GCA_043745175.1 Microbacteriaceae bacterium | reverse complement strand
GGTCGGTGGGTGGCTCCGACCGGCCACCGTTGGGTTTTTGACTTACTACTTACCGCCGGTACCGACGTTGACGAAGTCATAGAGTCCGAACGCCAAGGCGTTATCGGACGTGACGTTGGTCAGGCGTGGATTGCGGTAGTAGAGCGACTTTCCAAACAGGATCGGGAGGTAAACCGCGTCCTTCATGACCTGGTCGTCGAGCTTCCGGAAGTCAGCCTCGGTGGACTTGCCAGCCGGTGCGGCATCGAGGATCTTGTTGACGACCGGATCGTTCAGGCTTGGATAGTTCGTATTTCCCGAGGGAACGATATCGGCACCGTTGGAGATCGAGTTCCAGAATCCATAGCCGGTGGGGAAGTCGGCTCCCCAAGCCGCCAGCGCGATACCAATGCCCTGGTTCACGATGTTCGTCGGCGAGCCGATGAATGTCGTGTAGTAGCTGGATGTTGCCGACGTTGTCTCGGTGACCTTGATACCGACTCGAGCGAGTGCGGTCTGCAGCGAGGCGAAGACCTTCGGTGCGGTCTGGCTCGGTGTGTTGTACGCCACTTTGGTCGTGAAGCCGTCTGGCTTACCACATTTGACCAGCGCAGCCTTCGCCTTGGCGACGTCACCGGTGTTGTCTTTCCCACTGGCATACATATTGGCAGAGTCGCTATGACCGGCAATGGTCGGTGGAGTCATCGAACCTGCGACCACACCGGAGGTGGTTCCCCCGAAAGCCTGCACGAGCTCGGCCTTGTTGGCCGCGTAGAAGATCGCCTGGCGGCAGTAGACATTCGGGATGACCGACGGCATAACCGTCAGGTAGCGAGTGAAGGCTGTCGTTGGGTTATCTGCGTTGACCTTGATCTTCGGGTTCGTCAGAATTTTGGACTTAAGCGTCGTACCGACGTCGAGGTCAGCTCGGGCGTCGGCGGTACCGGCGGAAAGCTTGCTGTCGATGTCGTTCTCGTCCGAGTCGACCGTCAGGTCGATCTCGTTAGCCACTGGCTTACGAATCTTGTCAGTCGACTGCTTCCAGAACTTATTGCGTACGAAGGTGACCGACTGGGTCGGCACGTATTTCGTAAGTGCGAAGGGGCCGGACGAGGCGGGCTGCTTGCCGTAGTCCGCCCCGACGAATCCGGTACCACCCTCGATCTTGTACGGCACCGGTGCAGAAGCAGCCATTGCCATCAGGTAATTGAAGTCGGAATATGGGGTCGAGAGGTTGAACTCGATAGTGGAATCCGTAGTGACGATCGACGCGAGGTCACCGCTCTTGTACGGGCCCAGGTAATCCGCCGGGTGACTGATCGTTGCAAGAAAGTATGAAGAAGGGCCGCCATTGATGATGTCGATCGCGAAGAGGCGCTCGACGCCGTACTTCACGTCCATCGGGGTGATAGCGGTGCCGTTTGAGTACTTGAGCCCCTTCTGGAGGGTGTACGTCCACTTCGTGAAGTCGGCGTTGTGAGTTCCCATATCGGTCGCGAGGTCCGGAGCGAGGACCGGCTTCGTGCCGTTGACCGTCTTGTAACCGATGAGGGAGCGCGTGAAGAGCCGCTGCATGTTCCAGCACCAGCCGTAGTAGGTGTTCTGCGGGTCCCACGAGTCGCAGTCCGTCGAGGTGAGCAACTTCACCGTACCGCCCTGCGCGGTTGACGGGTTGACGATATCGGCGACGGCAGCATTGAAACTCGACGCCCCACTGGTTGTTGCCGGCGTTGACGGGCTGGAACAACCGGCCAGTGCCATTGCCATTGCAGCCAGCAGGCTCACAAGGACAAAACTTTTCCTTTTGATCTTCATCGAAAGATCTCCTTTAATTTGCGGTGGTGTTGCAGTTCATACCTGCGTGGGGTGAGCCCGGAGGCTCCGTCACTGGGAAGAGAGCTTGGTGCGACTCAGTTCGCGGCGGACGTCACTGTTCCCTTCTGCGTCGCTGTCATCGGGTCGATTTTGGATCCAGCGCATCGCGCAGACCGTCTCCGAACAGATTGAACGCGAGTACGGAGATGAAGATCACTACTCCCGGGAAGATCAGATACATCGGGTCGACCTGGAAATAGTTTCCGGCGTCCGAAAGCATCTGCCCCCAGGACGGAATGGGCGGCCGAACACCGACACCCAGATACGAGAGCCCGGCTTCACCGAGCATGTTGGTCGGGATGGTGAGCGTCGTGTAGACGAGGATCGGCCCGATCAGGTTTGGCATGATCTCCCGTGCCATGATCCAGGCGCTGCTTCCGCCGAGGCTGCGCGCAGCATCTACGAATTCTTTCTCGCGCAGCGATAAGACCTGGCCTCGGACGATCCGCCCGATGTAGGGCCAGCCGAAGAATCCGAGGACGAAAATGATGATTGCGAACCGGACGAAGACAGCATTGCTCAAAATAGACACGACCGCGATCAGCGAAAGAGACAGAAGCAGCGTCGGAAAAGACAGCAGAACGTCCATGATGCGCGAAATGATCGTGTCGACCCAGCCACGGTAGAAGCCCGCAATAAGACCAAGAATCACGCCGATGATCAGCGAGAGCGCTGTGGCGAGACCCGAGATCACAAGTGAAACCCGAGCGCCCTGCATCAGCTGAGTCAGAATATCCTGACCGAGCACCGGGCTGACGCCGAGCCAGTGGGTCGCGCTGATGCCACCGAAATTACCCGTCGGGAGATTTGTGGCCGGATCGAGCAGCGATCCAGCCCCAACGGCGTGGTGCTCGAGGTAGTTTTGGCCGTAGAGGGCCGAGAGCTGGTCAGCGAAGATCGCAATGAGGACCAGAAGGATGATGACGACTCCGGCCGCCATCGCGACCCTGTCTTTGCGCAGCCGCCGCCAGGCGATAGACCAGAGCGACCGTCCCACGATAGAGGAGCCAATGGTGGACTTCGTCGCGAGCTTTTCGCTCTCTCCGACGACCTCAAGTTCACCCCTCGGCAGCGACATCTACTTTGACCTCATCTTGATCGGGTTGGTGGTGCGGTGACTTTCCTTCGAAAGGATCTGCCGCAAACTTATGCTCCCGCGTATCGCTGTTCTACGCCCTTCGGCCTAACATGCGTTCGCATAAGTATGTCGAACTCTAAGCAGCGCTTTACACAACTCCAAATCAATACGGCCAAATTTACATTTACTTAATATTCCTGATGGTTTGTTGTTCCGTTGCCAAAGAAATTGCGCGAAAGGCACCTATTTTGCAATGATCCCGCGCGTAGTCCTGTATTACAGCCGCAATCTTGCTGGGAAGCGCCCGGGAGGAGCTACCGTACGATTCTCCACATGTTTGAAAACGGTTCTATCACCCAGCCTTCCCGAAGCAGGCTGAATGCCGAGATATTGCTCGTACTCGGAATTTCGCTCGGGGCATCCGCCGTGTACTCCGTCGTCTCGCTCGCCGACAGCCTCACAAGGGCCACGCCGCTCTCTCGGCAGGTGCAATCGCTCAACGGCCCACTGAACAATCGCGCGATCTTCGATCTCATCTACCAGTCTCTCGCTATCTTCTTCGACCTGGTGCCGGTGGTCCTTGTCTGCTTCCTGCTCTGGCAGGCCGCGCGACCGCACCTCGCGCGTCTGGGGCTCGGGTTCGACCGTCCCGCCCGCGACGCGCTGCTCGGACTCGGTCTCGCGCTCGTGATCGGAATCCCTGGCATATTCGTCTATCTCGGTGGCAAGGCTCTCGGCCTCGGCGTCACGGTCTCGGCGTCGCCCATCGACACCTACTGGTGGACGATCCCGATTCTCGTGCTCTCGGCGCTGCGTGCAGGTCTTCAGGAAGAGGTGATCGTGATCGGTTACCTGTTCGCACGGCTGCGCGACCTCGGGTGGAGGACCTGGCCGATCATCCTCACAGCTGCTTTTCTGCGGGGTACCTACCATCTCTACCAGGGGTTCGGAGCATTCGTGGGCAATTTCGCGATGGGCATGCTGTTCGGCTGGCTGTACTCCCGTTCCGGGCGCGTCCTGCCGCTGGTGATCGCGCACTTCGTGATCGACACCGCGATCTTCGTGGGGTACCCGTGGGCGGCATCCGCATTCCCCGGGTTCTTCGGGGTCACCAAGTGACGCTCACGGGCACATCACCTGGCCGCAGGCACGCCCCTTCCTCGTCGTGGCGGGGGATACGCCGCTCTCCTCATTGTCGTGGCAGGGGATACGCCGCTTCCCTCATTGTCGTGGCGGGGGATACGCCGCTCCCCGGCGGAGCCAATCGCTCGCGGCGGGATTCCTAACTCCCGCCGCGAGCGATTTTCTCCGCCGTGACCTCGTTACTCGGGGGTGATGGTTTCGCCCGCCTGCTCGGTCGCGGATCCGCCGAGAACCTGACGGCCGGATGCTGCGGCAATATCCTCGAGCGCGCGTGCATCCGTCTTCGACTGGCGCACTGCGGGCCGGCGGGACTTCACCACATCCGGTGTGATCCGCTCAACGAAGTACTTCCCGGAGGCGAGCACATCATCAGCCAGTCACGGCGGGAGAAAATGCACCCTCCGGAGGAGCAACGCCCTCGCGGCGGGGCTTATAACTCCCGCCGCGAGCCAATAACCCCGCCGCGAGAGCAGCACGAACACGAGTGCCCCTGCGACGAACACGAGCACTTTAAGACGAAACGGATGCCGCGATCCGCTCCGCAGGCTCAGTCGGCGAAGGCTTCCGGCGGCGGGCAGGCGCACACGAGGTTGCGATCTCCGTAGGCGTTGTCTACGCGGCGTACCGGGGGCCAGTACTTTGAGCGGATGAGGTTGCGCACCGGATATACAGCCTGTTCGCGCGTGTACGGGTGCGACCACTCCCCCTCGATTACGGACTGTGCCGTGTGCGGCGCATTATGGAGCGGATTGTCGGCGAGCGGCCAGATGCCGGCTGCGACGGCATCCGCCTCGGCCCTGATCGCGATCATGGCGTCGATGAAGCGATCAATCTCGGCGAGATCCTCGCTCTCGGTCGGCTCGACCATGAGGGTGCCCGCGACGGGGAACGACATCGTCGGCGCGTGGAAGCCGAAGTCGATGAGCCGTTTGGCCACGTCATCCACGGTGACACCCGTGGCCTCGGTGAGGGGGCGAAGGTCGAGAACGCACTCGTGCGCGACGAGGCCGTTATCCCCTGCATACAGCACCGGGAAATGATCGCGCAGCCGCAGGGCCACATAGTTGGCGGCAAGAACCGCCGCCCCAGTGGCCTGCTTGAGTCCATCGGCGCCCATCATGCGCACATAGGCCCAGCTGATCGGCAGGATGCTCGGAGACCCGTACGGCGCAGCCGAGACGGGAGCACCGCTGTGCAGGTCGCGCTGCGCCATCGGATGCCCGGGGAGGAACGGCGCGAGGTGCGCCTTCGCCGCCACCGGACCGACGCCCGGTCCGCCGCCACCGTGAGGGATGCAGAAGGTCTTGTGCAGGTTGAGGTGAGAGACATCGCCGCCGAAGTCGCCATAGCGGGCGAATCCGAGCACGGCATTGAGGTTTGCACCGTCGACGTAGACCTGGCCGCCCGCCTCGTGCACGGCTTTGCAGATGGTGCCGACCTCGTGCTCGTACACGCCGTGGGTCGAAGGATAGGTGATCATCAGCGCGGCCAGGGAATCCGCATGCTCGGCGATCTTGGATCGGAGGTCGTCGACATCCACATTGCCGAGTTCGTCACAGGCCACCACGACGACACGCATACCGGCAAGTACTGCGGAGGCGGCATTCGTGCCATGGGCGCTCTGCGGTATCAGACAGATAGTGCGATCGCCGTCGCCGCGGGATCGGTGATAGCCGCGGATGGCGAGGAGCCCGGCGAGCTCGCCTTGGCTTCCCGCATTGGGCTGCAGGGACACGGAGTCGTAGCCGGTGACATCGGCGAGCCAGCCCTGCAACTGCACTATCAGCTGCAGGTAGCCCTCGACATCGGACTCCGGTGCGAAGGGATGCAGTCCCGCGAACTCCGGCCAGGTGACGGCCTCCATCTCGGTGGCCGCATTGAGCTTCATCGTGCATGATCCGAGCGGAATCATGCCCCGATCGAGCGCGTAGTCATAGTCGGCGAGATGCTTGAGGTAGCGCATCATCGACGTCTCGGAGCGGTGCGTATTGAACACCGGATGGGCCAGGTACTCGCTGGTGCGCAGCAGGTCCGACGGGATCCAGTCGAGCTCATCCGGCACCGAGTCGTCGACGAGCTCCTCACCGAGGATGCGCGCGATGGCGCGCACGTCATCGAGAGTCGTGGTCTCGTCTGCCGACAGCTGCACATGGTCGTCATCGACGAGATGGATGAGATAGCCGGCCGCGTGGGCCCGCTGCACAACTCGCGCGGCACTCGTCTTGGTGTGCAGGGTGATGGTATCGAAGAAGTTGGCTGAATCGACCGTGTGACCAGCCTCAGACGCGGCTCGGGCGAGCACGTGAGTGAGTCGTGTCACTCGGGTTGCGATCTGCTTGAGTCCCTGTGGCCCGTGATAGACGGCGTACATGGACGCCATGACGGCGAGCAACACCTGGGCGGTGCAGATGTTCGACGTGGCCTTATCGCGACGGATGTGCTGCTCGCGCACCTGGAGCGAGAGGCGGTAGGCAGAATGCCCGGCCGCATCCTGCGAGACACCGACCAGTCGCCCGGGCAGTTGGCGTTCGAGGCCTGCGCGCACGGCCATGTAGCCCGCGTGCGGACCACCGAAGCCCATGGGCACGCCGAAGCGCTGGGTGGTGCCGACCGCGACATCCGCCCCCAGCTCGCCCGGAGAGGTGATGAGGGTGAGAGCAAGCAGATCGGCGGCGACGATGGCGAGGGCGCCCTTCGACTGCGCGGCGGCGATCACGGCGCTCGGATCCCAGACGTGGCCAGAGCGAGCCGGGTACTGCACGAAGATGCCGAAGGCGCCGGGGAGCTCGATCGAAGCGGGATCGAGCTCCGCTAGATCGATGACGACAAGCTCGATGCCGACCGCTGCCGCACGGTTCTCGAGCAGCGCGAGGGTCTGGGGGAGGGAATCCGAGTCGACGACAAAGGTATTGCTGTCGAGCTTGGAAGCGCGACGAGCGAGCATCATCCCCTCGACGACTGCCGTTCCCTCGTCGAGCATCGAAGCGTTCGCGGTCGCAAGGCCCGTGAGGTCGGTGATCATGGTCTGAAAGTTGATGAGGGCTTCCAGGCGCCCCTGCGAGATCTCCGGCTGGTACGGCGTGTAGGCCGTGTACCAGCTCGGGTTCTCCAGCACGTTGCGCTTGATCACCGCCGGGGTGATCGTGTCGTAGTAGCCGAGCCCGATCATCGAACGGTTGACCGTGTTCTTGCGGGCGAGTACCCGCAGTTCGGCGAGCGCCTCCCGCTCTGTGGCTGCGGGCGGCAGCACGGAGTCCGCCGCCGCACGGAAGCCATCGACATGGATGGATGCTGGCACCGCCGCGCCGACGAGCGCAACAACCGTCTCATAGCCGAGCGCCTCGAGCATCGTGGCCTGGGCCCCAGAGTCTGTGCCGATGTGACGTTCGGCGAAGCCGCCGGTCGCGAGCAAGTCAGTGCTGAGAAGGCTGGTTCTTGGCTGGTCGATCCCGGCCACTATTCGCCCACCAGCGCGGTGTACTCGTCGAAGCTCAACAGGTTTGGTAGCTCGGAGAAGCTCACTTTGATGAGCCACCCGTCACCGAAGGGATCGCTGTTGACGAGTTCCGGGCTCGCGACGACGGCGTCGTTCACCTCGGTGATGGTGCCATCGACGGGGGCGAACAGCTCTCCCACCGACTTGGTTGACTCGATCTCACCGACGATCTTGCCGCTCGCGACGGTGGCTCCCACCGTCGGCAGGTCGACGAAGACCACATCCCCGAGCTTCTCAGCCGCGTAGGCGGTGATGCCGACGGTGGCGATATCGCCCTGCACGTCGACCCACTCGTGCTCGGCGGTGTATTTCAAGCGGGCCTGCTTGAGGGTGCTCTGGTCAGCCATGTCTAGTTGGCCTCTCTCTGATAGAAGGGAAGTGCGGTGACGGATGCCGGCACGCGGGTTCCGCGCACATCCAGGAACAACTCGGTGCCAAGTTCGCGCACCGCGGGATCGACATAGGCCATCGCGATGGGATAGCCGAGAGTGGGGCTGAGTGCCCCACTGGTGATAACGCCCACCTCGGTGCCGTCGGCATCGAGTACCAGATAGTCGGCTCGGCCGGCTCGCTTGCCGTCGGCGCGGAGGCCAACGAGAACGCGCGCGCCCTCGGCAGGCCCGGTCTCGACGGCGGCGCGGCCCACAAAGTCTCCCGTCTTCTTGAGATTGACGACGCGGCCGATACCGGCCTGCACCGGAAAGGTGGTGAGCCCGAGTTCATGGCCGTAGAGCGGCATCCCGGCCTCGAGTCGCAGCGTGTCTCGACTCGCCAGTCCCGCGGGCACCAGGCCACTCCCCGCGCCGGTCTCGGCGAGCGCCCGCCAGAGTGCGGGAGCGGCATCCGGAGCGATGTAGAGCTCGAAGCCGTCCTCGCCGGTGTAGCCCGTGCGAGCCACGAGGATCTCGTGCCCCTCGAACTGGCCCGGGGTGCACCAGTAGTATGTGAGGTCGTCGAGACCGGCGACGACGATACCGGGAACCTGGCTCAGGATCTCAAATGATTTGGGCCCCTGAATGGCGATGAGCGCGATGTCGTCGCTCTCGTCGAAAACCTCGCAGTCGAACGGCGCGGTGCGCTCGAGCAACTCGGCTGCCACCGCTTCACGATTCGACGCGTTTGCGACCACGATGAACCGATCTTCACCGGTGCGGTAGACGACGAGGTCGTCAATGATGCCGCCTCCCTGGCCGAGCAGCAGGCTGTACTTGGCCTGCCCCAGCGCAACGGCAGAGATCTTGCCAGCGAAGGCATAGTCGAGGGCATCCGCGCTTTGAGGCCCGATTACCACGATCTCGCCCATGTGGGAGAGGTCGAAGAGTCCGGCGGCTGTACGCACTGCGTGGTGTTCAGCGAGGTCACTCGAGTAGCGCACGGGCATTTGCCAACCGGCGAAGTCAGTGAAGCTGGCTCCCGCATCGACGTGCACGCGATGGAGCGGTGAGTATCGTTCTTCGGTCTTCTCTATCACGGAGTTCTCCTGGCGCGCACGGGCTGCGGATGGAACTCCCCCTCTGTCATGAGCCTGAGAGTTTCACGCCGCAGCGCTTTCACCTTCGGCGGGACGTCGAACGCGAGCGTTCGGTCATCCACTTTCCAGAGTGGCCAGTTCGATGCGGTACGTAGACCTGAGAGATTGGCGGGGAGGCTTGCTCCTTCGGTGCCCGACTTGCATCGGGCTCTCCCGCATCGCGTGTGCGGCCCAGTTTTCGGTTATTGGGCCAGCCTACCAAGGGAATTGGGAGGCTCGGGTAGCGGCCAACACCAGACTTGACGACCTGATATGCCACTCTTTTCAGTCACCGAGTCCGAGCCCGTAGATGATCGACGCGGTGACCGTGGGGATCAAGACCAGGCAGCCGACCACATTCGCCGCTGACGCAAGCCCGGTGTTGAGGCGACCGCCCCCGCGTCGAAACGCGACGGAGCCGGATGCGATCCCGGGCACCCACAGCACCCCGAAGAAGAAAACGGCCCCAGTTTCGTACAGGTAGCGCAGCCGGGCGCCCTGCACAAAGAGCCACAATTGCCCTGCGGCACCGATCGCGAGGGCGGCGCAGTCCGCTATCACGCTGAATATGACGGCGAGGATCGTGAGGGCACCGAGCTTCTCGCCGCGCGCGGAAAGCCCAGGAGGGCGCGCGGCGATCACGAAGGAGTGCAGAAGACGCACCACTGCGGCGACGATGAGGGAGACCGAGATGCCGAACGTGACCACCCACTCAACCGGAGCGTTCTGCGGAAAGCCGAGGAGCCCCGCAATGTTGATAAGTCCCGCCACGACCATTTCGATCGCCACCGTGCGGGTGAAAACCACACTCGGGCCAGAGCACTCACGCACCGACGGTGCAGCGGAAACCGGAGAAGTCATGGCCTCATGCCTTTGCGCACTGTCGCTGGACTGCGGCTCTGACCTGCGTCGCGCAGGAGAGGGCCGCAGAACGACTACCCCTCGCGCGACTTGGGCGAGCTCTCAAGCGTCTTCGCGGGGTCGCGCTCCACGATGTCGCCGAGCGCCTCGTCGATATGGCCGAGCAGTTCGGCGGGGATGGTAACTCCTGATGCGACGACGTTCTCCTTGACCTGCTCGGGACGGGACGCGCCGATGATTGCCGAGGCGACGTTCTCGTTCTGAAGTACCCACGCCACGGCGAGCTGCGCGAGCGAGAGCGATAGCTCGTCGGCGATCGGCTTCAGCTTCTGCACCCGAGTGAGCACGTCATCCGTCATGAATCGCGAGATCATATTGGCGCCACCCTTCTCGTCGGTGGCCCGGCTCCCTTCGGGCAGCGCGGCACCGGGCGCGTACTTACCGGTGAGCACCCCCTGTGCAATCGGGGACCAGACGATCTGCGAGATGCCGAGTTCCTTGGAGGTCGGTACCACCTCTGCCTCGATCACCCTCCACAGCGATGAATACTGCGGCTGGTTGGAGATGAGCTGGATACCGAACTCCTTGGCCAGCACCGCACCATCGCGCAGCTGGTCAGCCGTCCACTCGCTCACCCCGATGTACAGTGCTTTGCCTTGCCGCACGATGTCGGCGAACGCCTGGAAGGTCTCTTCGAGGGGCGTTTCGTAGTCGAACCGGTGTGCCTGGTAGAGGTCGACGTAGTCCGTCTGCAGTCGCTGGAGCGAGCCATCGATCGATTCGAGGATGTGTTTGCGCGAAAGCCCGACGTCGTTGTGACCCTTCGGCCCAGTGGGACCGAAGACCTTGGTGAAAATCTCGAGGGACTGTCGACGCTGGCCCTTCAGTGCTTCGCCGAGTACGGTCTCGGCAGCGGTGTTCGCATAGACATCTGCGGTGTCGAAGGTGGTGATCCCGGCATCGAGAGCGGCGGTAACGCACGCCTTGGCAGTGTCGTTCTCCACCTGTGAGCCGTGGGTGAGCCAGTTGCCATAGGTGATCTCTGAGATTTTGAGGCCTGAGTTTCCGAGGTATCTGAATTTCATGAAACCAAGCCTACGCTCGCGATTCGCGAGGCTCGGTTACTCCTGGGGCCAGGGTGCGCCGAAAGACTCCCCGGCCGAACCCATCATCTCGACGAGAGCACTGAGCAGGGATTCCGTCGTCTCCGAGCGCAGCAGTGCGATCTGGTCCAGCGGTCCAACGGGAGCGATCGCGGCCAGTTGCCAAGCCGCAGCGACGGGATCGTCGGAGATCTCGACATCCGCCGACCACTGCTGGTCGCCTGACTCCCCCGCCACGCGCAGGGTGCGGCGCACGGCTTCCTCGGCTTTCTCGCGCAGCGGAAGGAGGTCGTCCCTCCACTCGAGGTCGGGGAGATCGCGGACGCGGGCGGCGGGATGGGGATCCTCCTCGAGCCACTCGAGTATCTCAATGCGTCGCTCGCCCTGGGCAACCAGCACCACGAAGTCCTCGTTGGCATCCAACTGCTGGATCTGCGCGACGGTGCCGATGGTGAAGCGCTTCTCGCCTCCGCCTACCTCCTGACCACGTTCGATCAGCACGACCCCGAACTCGGAGGGCTCATCCGGGAGGATGCGAGAGAGCATCACCATGTACCGCTCTTCGAACACGCGCAGCGGCAATGGCATGTGCGGGAAGAGCACGGAACCCAGGGGGAACATTGGAAAGTCAGTCACCACTACAGGCAACCACGAAGGAATGCTCGCGGCTAGGGAGTAAGCCCTGTGAATTCACCGACGAATGCCGTTTTGTACCCGTTTCGCGGCAATCGGGGCACACCTGGGGCTGTCCCGCGTTCGGGGGGTTGTGATCCTCTAGGCTCAGACGCAATGGACACCCCGACCCATTACGAATTGTTGTGTGTGACCCCCGTAGCCACCACCGATGAGATTCGTAACGCCTATCGCCGACTCATCCGGCTCTACCACCCTGACGTCTCTGGGACGGCCGGTGAAGCGATGACGCTTCGCCTCAACGACGCCAAGCGGGATCTGCTCGACCCGGAGTTGCGGGCGCGATACGACCGCGCACACCTCACCGCTGGGCTCGGAGTGCGCACCGGTGAGCCTCGCTCCCCCGCCGGCTCGAATCCCCAGGGACCACGCATCCATGACGACTGGCGCCCCGCGCCCCGCGCCGAGAATTCGACGGCGTCCGCTGCCACAAACCGGTTGCGCTATCGGGCCTGGATGAGCGTCTCGATCACGTCGATCGCTGCGATCGTGACCATCACCGCGGTGGTCTTCGCCTGGAGCTACTCGGGCCCTCTCGGCCTCACCACTTTCCGCGTGGTTCCGCCGCTGGTGATCGCGGTGGGCTGGCTGGTGGGTGGGTTCAGCCGGCCATCGGGGTTCCTCGTGGCGGTGCTGGCCTTCGGAAGCGCGCTCTGGCCCCTCGTCGCGTTCGGCGTCTCACCTTTCTCACTGCTGTCCGATTCGATTCCGCCGGTGATCCTGGCCGCGCTGACGCTGCTCGGGATCGCCGTGCTCGCGCTAAGAATATCCGCTCCGCTGGCCACACGACTTTCGCGCTACCGGGGGGCTTCGGTCTAGCCAAGATTTGTCACAGCTCCCCGCTGCCCGTGACCTCAGGCCCGCGAGCAGTAGTCACCGCGCCGTGAGACTGAGGCCGGAGGCGATGCCGACTTTCGCAACTTCGGTATTCGAGGAGACATCCGGATGACCGTCGGTGCGCTCGTGAGGCAGATTCTCACCGTTGCCGGCCCGGCCGCCATCGAGTTGCTCCTGTCCGCTCGTGTGGGCGTGGCACTCGCGGATACGGGGATCTACTCCCCTGACCAGGAGCTGGTCGGCCAGGGTCTCGCCTCCATCGCCTTTGGCTTCTGCCACTGCTGCCGCTTCTGCCGCATGCAGTCCCTCGCTGCGGTGCGAAGCGCGCTGGGTTCCACCCGGTCGGACACCGTCGCTTTCGTACTCACCGGTCTGATTACGATCTCTCTCGACCTGATCGTTGTCTTTCGACCGGATCGTTGAGGTATCGGCATTGCCGTTACAGATTTTTCTGCACTGCGCACCCTCTCGAATTCCGGGGCGCGAGTGATCGCCGAGATCATCCACGGCCTCGGGCGGCGCGGCCTCACCCTGCTCGTCGAGGGCATTTAGGAGAGACACCTCCGACGCGCATCACGAGTGGGGGTGATCAGTTCTCTTCGCCATCAGAAACACCTGTTCGATATCCGCGACGCGGCGATCAACCACGACCGGAGTCAGGTGCGGATCAGAAGTTGACCACAAAACTCGGGATGCCGACAGCGGCCCCTGACACCGGATCACCGGTGTTATTCACCACGTGATCGAGCGTGCCCGCACCGAGCTGCACCGTGAGCAGGTCGTGCAACTGCACACCAGGCGTCACCGGAACCTCGAACCCGCGGGTCGCATGGATGGTCGGGTCGACGTTGGTGAAGATGTAGCTTCCCCCGCCCCAGAGGGTGTGGGTCTTGACCGAGTCCGCGACCTTGTAGCCCGCCCAGCCGAGCACCCCGTCGTGCTGCCAGGCCGCCTGGTTCGGGGCGTCGTAGGGCAGCTCATTCTGGAAGAACACGGTGGTACCGCGCTCACCGTTCCAGATCACGTTGTACTTCTGGAAGTGCTCGGAAAAGAGCCCGGTAGCCGTGACGTTGCGGCCGTTGACGACCACCCCGGTCTCCGAGGTGTTCGCTGTCCAACCGACTCCCTGGCCGTGGTCGGCACGCCAGGCCCAGATGTTGTCGAGGAGCACGTTGTCGCTGTTGACCTGAAGCGCGACGGTGGCCTTTCCCGCGTGCGGTCCGCCGATCCGGAAGTAGACATCCTGGATGGCCGTCTGGTTACGCGATTCATCCCGACGGAGGGTGTCCGGCTGTGCGTCATGGTCGAACCAGTGGCCGTCCCGGTTCGCGCCAATCCGCAGGAGCGTCGGTGAGTTCACCGCGCCCGCGTCGATCATGAGGCCCGCAACATCCACTCCGGGCACATCGGCGATGGCAAGCGGTACCGCACCGTTCACCGCGGTGAGGGTGGCGACGCCAAGGCCGAGCACCACCGTGTCGGCTCGTTTCACAGAGATGGTGCGATCAACGTCGTAGACGCCGGGGGTTAACAGCAGATTGCTGCCCCGGGCAAGCTGGTCATTGATCGTTCGCACCGAGACGCCCGGCTTCGCGACGAAGAAGTCCGAGAGCGGGATGGCGCGACCCGCCGTCGGCGCGCTTTGCCAGGTGGTTCCGACTGAGTCGGTGCGGCCATCCGGAACGAACACGCCGTAGCTGTTCTTGACGCTGTCGAAGAACAGGTACGGCTTCTCCCGGCTCACGGCGGTGGTCGCGAGGGTCGTGTAAGTGGGAGCCGGGAACGACTGGGTCGGGGCCCCGGTCACGCCGGAGAACACCTGGTTCCATACCCCGTTAGTCCAGGAGCCGAGAGAACTGTTGCGCACGAGGAACTGCTGCTGTGAGCCGTTGACGATCGTGCCGGCCTTCGAGTCAGCCATGAACCCGCCACTGGCGAACTGTGGTCCGGCCGTGCAATAGTCCATGAACGTCAGGGTTCCACCGGTGACGTTGACCCGACGCATCGGTGCCGCCTGCGACACGGCCCAGAACTCGCCGGAGGACCGGCAGTCCGTGCCGCCGGCCACGGCGATGGTGAGGTTGGAGACGGAGCGCCAGAAGTTGTCGAGCGCGCTGCAGTTGTCGACGGTGAAACACCGGTTGTAGACATCCACGTGGCCGTTGATGGTGACGTCGCCCGGTGACACGCCGAGGCCGGCGACCTCCGTGTAGTAACCGACCTGGAAGACCAGTGGATTTGCCGCGGTGCCGTAGACGCCGGGTTTGAACAGGATCGCGTAGCGGGCCGTGCCCATCTCGTTGTCGACCTGCTGGGTGGCAATCTCATCGACCGCGGCCTGGATCTGGCTCTGCGGCATGCTCGGGTCGAAGATCTTTACGTTGGGTCCGAAGTCGATCGAAGTGGATCCGCCCGACGGATTCCCCGATTCGGCGAAAGCCGCAGGAGCCAGCGTCGTGCCAGAGAGAGTGATGGCTAGCGCGAAGAAAATCGTCGCAACGCTCCGGGTTGTCCGGCGAATACTCAGGGGCGTGCTGAGGGGAAGGATGGCCATGATAGATCTCCTGCTCTCGACATTGAGGCGGGCGTTCGGGAGCGCACGATGCTGCGAATCGTACGTTCGAACACGGAGTTGGTCAAGGTCGGGTGGGTGCGAGCGGAAGCCCCTCGCTGCAGCCCTAGGCTCGGAAGGTGTCCGGAACTTCGTCAAGCCGCCGTTCCGTCGCCCGCACGGCCGGTCGACTGCTGCTTGGCGCGTTTCTCCTGCTGGCGGGAATCAGCCACCTCACTGTCAGTCGAGTGGCCTTCCGCGCCCAGGTACCGCGCTGGGTACCGGTCGATGCGGATTTCGTGGTGCTCTCCTCCGGAATCGTCGAGATCTCGCTCGGGCTCGCTCTCGTGCTGCTGGCGCGCCGGCAGGTGATAATGGGCGTGATCGTGGCCGTGTTCTTCCTGCTGGTCTTTCCCGGCAATATCTCCCAGCTGGTCACCCACACCGACTCCTTCGGGCTCAACACTGACCTGGCCCGTGGCATCCGGCTGCTATTCCAGCCGCTGCTGGTCGTCTGGGCGCTGTGGAGCACGGGAGCCTGGACGGCAATTCGAAATCGCCCTCGCCAGACCTAGTCATACGGAATTAACCTCTTCGACGCTGCAGGTCAGCTCTGGCTCCTAACCTCCTCACTGGTTCACACTCAACGACACTGGAGGATTCCCTGCGCGCGAAGAGAAACCTGATGATCGCCGCGACGGCGGCGGCACTGCTGATGGCGGGGGCCGCGACACCGGCGTTCGCGGACGCTACCGGTCACGGTCACACCACCACCGGAAACGGATCGGATCGACGGAACCTGAGTTTCGGAATCATCGGCGACGTGCCCTACGGGAGCGCAGAGATCGCGGCATTCCCGTCGTACATCCACGATCTCAACGCGCACCGGGAACTCGACTTCGTCGGGCACCTGGGAGACATCAAGAGCGGATCCTCGGTCTGCTCCGACGAATACTTCGCCGGCATCCGAAGCAACTTCGACACCCTGAATCTTCCCCTCGTCTACATGCCGGGCGACAACGAATGGACAGACTGCCACCGCACTAACAACGGCGCCTACAACCCGCTCGAGCGGCTGGCCGCGGTGTGAAAGACCTTCTTTCCACGCCCCGGTTTCACTCTCGGAGCGCCGATGAAGGTCGACTCGCAGGCACGCGTAGGGTCCCCCGAGAACGTCGACTTCCGCACGAGGGACATCTCCTTCACCGCCGTGAACATTCCCGGGAGTAACAGCTCCCTCGTGCCGTGGTCCGGGCTCGGCCAGACGACGCCGACGCCCGAACAGACCGCCGAGGTTCAGGCGCGTACGCAGGCGGACATCCGTCAGCTCACCGACACGTTCCAGGCTGCTCGCCGACACCGCGACCGAGCGGTGGTCGTGATGACCCAGGCCGATATGTTCGACCCGACCTTGACCAACCCGGCGCCATCCGACTACGCGGGCTACGCACCGCTCGTGAAGACGCTGATCGAGCAAGCTAATGCCTTCGACGGTCCGGTGTACCTGATCAACGGAGACAGCCACGTCTTCAACGAGGACCACCCGCTAGCCAGCGGATCGTCCTGGTTGGCGTTCTACGGCCAGTCGACCGCCGCGACCAACCTCACCCGTCTCACGGTCGACGGGTCATCCAACGCCCAGGACTGGCTCAAGGGCACGGAAACTCCCCGCGGGTCGGCGACGCCACTCGTATTCGAGCGCGTGCCGTTCACCCACCCCGCCTCCTGAGGTCAGCCAGCGCCGGGTCTGCGATCAGCGGACCCGGCGCTGGCGCCGAGTGTGGTCAGGAACGGTGAAGGCCAACGCCGGGAAAGTCGTCCCAGTCGAGAAGAGTCGTTGTGCCCGACTGCCAGTCGCGGCGAAGAATCGCGTAGGCGACCGCGCCGAACACAGCGCCGCCATCGGCGGGCCAGGCCTCACGGAAGTGCGCCTCTTTGACGAAGCCTGCACGCTGAAACGTCCTGCGCATCGCGAGGTTATCCTCCCGAGTCTGTCCTTCGAATCGATTGACCTCCGGCAGTGTGGAGAACACCCGTGTGGTTATCGCTCGAAGAACCGGAGTTCCGAGCCTCTGACCGCGATGGATTTCCGCCAGGCGGAGGTCGAACATCGGTCCGCCGTCGGCGAGATCCTCCAGGATGACGACGCCTAGCCGACCGCGAATATCGTCATCGATCCACAGTGCGGCGTGATCGTCACCGTCATAGCGACCGCGCTCGATTGCGGTCGAAATTTGATCTACAGACGGATGAGAATGAACGTGAAAGGGAAAGACATTTCCCGCCAGGAATTCGACGAAGTCGGCCTTGTCTGACGAGCGCACGTCGATCGGAACGAAGGAGATGGTCACGCGGCGCGCACGTCCAGTTCACCGGGATCCGCGCCATCCGCTCCGAACACGATGCGGCGATTCGCGACCTTCTCGCTGAAGAATCGGTCGTGACTCACCACAACGATCGCACCGGGGAAGTGCAGCAGCGCGCGCTCCATCACCTGGGTGCTCGCCAGATCGAGGTGGTTGGTCGGCTCATCGAGCAGCAGCACGGATGCCCCGGACAGCAGGCACTGCGCCATCGCGACCCTGGCGCGCTGTCCGCCCGAGAGGTTACCGATGCGCTGCTTGAGGTCGGCCTCAGAGAACTGGAACATTCCGAGGAACCGGCCGACCGACTTGCGGGTCGCCGTGAGCGCGAGGCTGTCGGGGTAGGCATTGACAGCGTGGGTGACCGTGTCCGTGTCGTCGAGTTCGGCGAGCACCCGGTTATACGAGACGACCTTCGTGCCCGCGGCCCACGCGACCTCGCCGGCATGCGCCTTCTCGTCACCGGCCAGTACGCGAAGCAGCGTCGTCTTGCCGCTACCGTTCGCACCGCTCACCACGATGCGGTTGCCCCGACGGATCTCGAACGACACCCCCTCGAAGAGCACGCGCTCTCCGAAGGACTTGCCGAGGCCTTCGATTAGGCACAGCACATCCTTCACGTGCAGGCCGCCGTAAATCTCCGTGATGATCTGGTCGACCGGCCGCGGCGCGCGCGACTTCTTAATCTGCGAAAGCTGTTTATCGAGCCCGCGGCTCTCCGCCTTCGCGGCATCCCGGCGATCGGCGATACCCTCGGCCTCGAACGCCAGCAACTCCGACTCATGCTGAAATTGAGCCTCGAGGGTCTTCAGTCGAAACTGCTTCTGGATGATGTACTCACCAAAATTGCCCGGGTACTCGTGCAGGTGAAAATTCTCGATCTCGACGATGCGGGTCGCCACGGCATCGAGAAACTTGCGATCGTGCGAGACGATGACGGCGGCGCCGTGGAATCCGCGAAACCAGGCCTCGAGCCATTCGACGCCGGCAA
>JAYTTG010000378.1:0-4879 GCA_043745175.1 Microbacteriaceae bacterium | reverse complement strand
GAAATACATGTCGGCCAGCGTGAAGGACGTTGCGGCTCTCGCCGGCGTCTCGGTCGGAACGGTTTCGAACGTGATCAACCGCCCCGAGAAAGTTTCGGCTGCCGTCGCATCCCGTGTCCAGTCCGCAATCGTCGAGCTCGGTTTCGTGCGTAATGATGCGGCTCGTCAGTTGCGCGCCGGCCGCAGCAGCAGCATCGGGCTCGTCGTACTCGACGTGCGCAACCCCTTCTTCACCGACCTCGCACGTGGAGCGGAAGACCGCGCCGCCGCCGATGGCTTCTCGGTGATCCTCGGTAATAGTGATGAAAAGGCCGATCGCGAGGCTACCTACCTCGACCTGTTCGAAGTGCAGCGGATGCACGGCGTGCTCATCTCGCCGTTTGGTGACATCACTCCGAGGCTCCGGCAACTGCGAGATCGGGGTATCCCCGCGGTACTCGTGGACCGCACGAGCGAAGACACCTCCTTCAGCTCGGTCTCGGTAGACGACATCGCGGGTGGCGCGCTCGCGGTCGGCCATCTGCTCGCGAAAGGCCGCCGCCGCATCGCCTTCATCGGGGGACCGCTCGAGATCCAACAGGTGACCGACCGGCTCGCCGGCGCGCGAATCGCAGTAGCGGCGCATCCCGAGGCCTTCCTCGAGATCATCCCGATCGACGGGCTTACCGTCATTGCGGGACGGACCGCCGGCACCGATCTCGTCGGTCGAGCCCCGACAGACCGGCCGGACGCGGTATTCGCCGCTAATGACCTCGTCGCGATGGGCGTGCTCCAGGCGCTCATGATGCAGGGAGCGGATGTGCGCGTGCCAGAGCAGATCGCCCTGATCGGGTACGACGACATCGACTTCGCAAGTGCCGCCGTCGTGCCGCTCTCGTCCATCCGCCAGCCGAGCGCGCTCATCGGCCGGACCGCCGTGGAGATTCTCCTCGAAGAGGCCGCCGACTCCACGCTGGCGCCGCGGCAGGTCGTTTTCCAGCCTGAGCTGGTGGTGCGAGAGAGTACGTTGTAGTGATCATGGCGCCGCTTATCCCCGTCGATGCTCCCGCGCTCATCGTGCCGGAATTCGGCCGAATTGAACTTGGTCGGAGGCCGGTGCCGCATCCCGGACCGGGAAAGGTGCTCATCCACACCGACTTCACCGGAGTCAGTGTCGGCACCGAGATGCTGGCCGCGACCGGCGTGCGGCCATCATGGGGTCCAGTGCCCTTCACCCCCGGGTACCAGGGCGTCGGCCACATCGTCGAGTTCGGCGAGGGAGAGGAGCGCCACGGGCTCATGCTCGGGGAGGCCGTCGCGTGTTTCGCGGACAGCACCCATGGCGCGTACTTCATCGCTGACCTCGAGCTGACCTACCCGATCGAAGAGACCGATTCGTACCACATGGCCGCGCTGTTCGTGCCGGCGGCGGTCGGACTGAACGCGATCGATAAGGCAGGACTCGCCAGCGGCGACACCGTACTCGTGCTTGGCCAGGGACTTATCGGCCAGGCCACGGCGATGCTCGCGCGGGACCGCGGCGCATACGTGGTGGTCTCTGAGGTCTCCTCCGAACGCCGGGCCATCTCCGGGGCGCACTGCGCGGACCGGGTGATCGATGGCTCGGCTGGATCGCCCTGGTCCCAGCTTCAGCCCGACTTCCCCGACGGGTTCGACATGGTGATCGAATCCACTGGGGTCGCTGCGCTCATCGACAGCGCGCTCGAGTGCCTGCGCTTCGAAGGCACGATGGTCTTCGAAGGTGTCTACCCCGACCAGGTCTCCTTTACCTACGAACTCGCCCACGAACGCCAGATCAATGCGGTCTTCCCCTGGTTCATCGGCACCTCGGAGGTGCGACGCACCGTACTGCGGCGCATCGTCTCCGGCGAGCTCGATTTCGATCCGCTCATCACAAACCAAGTCAACTGGACAGAAGCGGATGCCACCTACCGACGTCTCTTCACCTCGGAGCGCGACCATCTCAACGGAATCGTCATCGACTGGCGGGGAGCGGAGTAGCAATGCCTCTCGAAGGTGAATACGCACCGAGCACGGCGGACTGGGCACGCACGCAGGCCGAACTGTTTGAAGCGACCGACGGCGCGAAGGGCGCTGATCTGCGAGGTATGCCCATCATTGTGTTGACTTCTGTTGGCGCGAAGTCTGGGCGGCTGCGTAAGACAGCGCTCATGCGGGTCGAACACGAGGGCGAGTACGCGGTGGTTGCCTCGCTCGGTGGGGCCCCCAAGAATCCGGTCTGGTATTTCAACCTCGTGAAGAATCCCGATGTCGAAGTGCAGGATGGCGCGGTGAAGGCGGACTATCGTGCTCGTGAACTCACGGGCGATGAAAAAGCCGTGTGGTGGGAGCGAGCCGTCGCCGCTTATCCGCCGTATGCCGATTACCAGGCGGAGACTGACCGTCAGATACCGGTGTTCGTATTAATCCGAGCGGAAAGCTGAGCCGTCGGTGACCGAGACTATCGCCACCCGACGTCCGCTCCTCGTCTGGGATATTGCGGTCTCGATCGCCGTGCTCCTTACCGGCGGTGGATTCGTTGTGGTCGCTGCCGTGATCGACCTGTTCTCGGCTGTTCTCATGGGGCGCTGCCCGGTGGCCACCTGTTCGGCAGGCGCGGCGGTGGCCTCGCTCGGCATCTCGTGGTTTGTGATGTTCCTGTT
The DNA here is from genome assembly GCA_043745175.1 of Microbacteriaceae bacterium. GTDB lineage: Bacteria > Actinomycetota > Actinomycetes > Actinomycetales > Microbacteriaceae > Lacisediminihabitans. The sequence goes on along the minus strand of JAYTTG010000378.1, from coordinate 2,216 downwards.
GCTGATCATGGGGAACGTGCTCACGATCGTCAGCCTCGTCAGGCACCGCCAGGCGTGGTGGATAGCCCTCCTCACTCTCGTGCTGGTTGCCGCGGCCTGGATCATCGGATACGTGCTCTACTCCCAGGCGGTGAGCCACGATCGCGTGGCGATCGACGGTGTTGTCGCCTGGGGAACATCCCTCCTGGACTGACCGTGCGGGGCTATCGGGAGGTAGTGGCGGGTGCGAAGGCCCGCGGGTCGACCCGGATGAGACCGGTGATGTCATCGAACGGGGGATCGGGAGAGGCGATGGGCTCGCATCCGAGGACCGATACCGTTGCCGGTGACTCGCGCTGCCGGGTCGAGCAGTTTTGCGGCCACGAATCGCGTGGATTTGATTCCACCAACCTGCTCGATAGTGGCGACCGTCATGTGACCGTCGGTCGGGGACGCGACTACACCGACGTGCCGCCGCTGCGCAGTGCCTACGGCCGGCCTGTACGCCTTGGTGCTGTTCGTGAGGATGGAGACCACCTACGAAAGCTCACCGGTCCCATGGGTGGCACAATAATGATTAAGCCTGGGGGGGAACAACGTGCCAACACGTAAAAATGCTGTGTCATTGGTGAGCGGCCTTCGCGCGCGCACGCGGTTCTCGGTCATCGTCGGCCTGCTAGCGCTCACCTATCTGCTCGGCATGGCGGCGGTCGTGCTCACACCACCCGGTTCCCAGACGGCGGCGTGGTGGCCAGCGGCGGGTGCCAGCGTCGTGGCAGCGCTCTGTGCGCGGAAGCGGCGGTGGGGTGTGGCACTTCTCGTGGGACTGGTCACGGTCGGGTCGAACTATGCCGCCGGCCGACCCCTCGTCGTCTCGATCGGATTCGGGATAGCCAACTTCAGCGAGACCTGGCTCGTCAGCGCGATCCTCTCCCGTGGCATCGGGGGTGCGGGACTTCGGCGGATGTCCGATGTCGCCCGCCTGCTGGTGGCCACCCTTGTGGGTTCGATGGTAATCGGCCTGCTTGCCGCAGCGATCGTCGGGATGCTCCAAGGAGGTCGATTCATTGAGACCCTCTTCGCGGTGATGGCGTCCCATGCCGCTGCGGTCATCGTGGTGGTGCCGCCAGCGCTTGTCGTCTACGGCGGTGATCCATCGCGCAACCGATTGGAGTTCGTAGCGCAGATCGTCGTCACTTTCGCCGTCGTCGGGTTTGTGTTCTCGCCGACCAACGCCCTGCCCCTCGTCTTCCTCTCGCTCCCGGTACTGTCCTGGGCGGCTTTCAACTTCAGTTACGGCTTCACCATGATCGAGCTGCTCGTGACCGCGATACTCACGGTGGAATTGACGGCGGCCGGTGGCGGGCCATTCGCCGCTTCGGAGATCGCGGGGGTGAGCGTCACGAACCAGATGCTCCAGCTGTTCTTGATCGCCCAGGCCGGAACGATCATCTTCCTCGGCGCCGGACGCCTCGAACGCGAGCGTCTCGCCGAGCAGGTGCAGTCGCGGAGCCAACTGCTGCGAGGCGGCCTCGTCGGCGCGCAGGTGGGGCTGCTCATCCTTCAGCCGATTCGCTTTCCTGAGGTGCGCGTGCTTCTCGGAAACGATGCCGCCAGCGAGATGCTCGAGTGGCCCGCGCTCGCCGGCGAAGTCGAGGATCTTGGCCCCGGAGGCGTTGTGCGGCTCTCTCGCCGTGATCCCGCAGTGCAGATTTTCGACGCCTATTGTCGGAGTGGAGTATCGGAGCAGCGCGGTGAACTAACGACCCGTGCCGGTCGGCGTGTGCAGTATTTCCTCAGTACCCGCAACTCCGAATTCGACCAGGGCGTCATCGCCGCACAGTTTGTTGACATCACGGATCGATACGAAGCACAGGTCGCCAACCAGAAGGCCCTCGAGCACGAGCAGGATCTCGTCAACCAGCTCCGTGACCTCAACCGCCAAAAGGACGACTTCGTCTCGTCGGTGAGCCATGAACTCCGCACCCCGATCACCAGCATCCTGGGGTTTGCGGAGGTGATGGAAGACACGGTGACGGAGCCGGAGCTTCGGGAGTACATCGACGTGATCCAGCGCAATGCCCGCCGGTTGGCTGACCTTGTAGAAGATTTGCTGGAGCTCGGAAGCACGAGTGCGGGTTCGCCGACGAAGACCACGAAGGCTGTCGACCTGCACCGGCTCATCCGGGAGTGCGTGCAGGAGCAGTCCACCATGGCGAAGTCGCGCGGGGTGATCG
>JAYTTG010000377.1:0-4890 GCA_043745175.1 Microbacteriaceae bacterium | reverse complement strand
TGCGCCCGGAGGGATTTGAACCCCCGACCTATTGATCCGTAGTCAATTGCTCTATCCGCTGAGCTACGGGCGCATGCGTCGGGTAAATCCCAACCTGACGACTATACCAGCCGAGCCCCTCGCGGCGAATCGAGTGCCGTGGGCTGGCTGCCGAATGCTAGCCAGCCGAGAGATGAGGTCTCGGCCAGTTCGGAGCAGCGCGTTTCCGGCGAGTCGAGGGCGATGCGCAACCAGCCGATCCCCGGAAGAAGAGCGGAACGAATAGGGGCCCGAAGGCGCGCGCAGCCAATCCGCGTCCGGTTGCGAGGTACCCATAGAGAACCGAGCGGTGCACGATGACGTGCTCGTGAAGGTCCCCTTACGAGCCCCCAAGACAGGCCGACCTCAGGCTGCCGGAGGTGTCGCGGCGAGCCTCGGGCCACGGGCAGCGGCCGCACGACACGCTCTCGGCGAGCGAGCTGGCGGGAGCGATGGCGAGCAAGTGCTCCAGAACCAGCAAGCTTGCCCGCAACCACGACAAGATCGAGCACATTCGACGGTGCGGTGCCGCGGCGAACGGCGGTAAGGACCCGAGGCATTGGCATCCGGTCTCCAGGTAGGCCCACGTACGAAGGACACGGGATCCGGATGCCCCGGAGAGCAGCCGAACCGAGCGGCTCCACCGCCGAAGCTATCGAACCTGCTCCCGTCGCACGCAGCGATCCGGCGACCTGTCCTGCCACCGGGCTTCAGCCGCCCGTCGCGCCTGCGCCGTGCGCCGATCGAAAGCGGCGCATCGACAGAGGCAGATTCGGTCCCTGACGGGCAACGCCCAGAATTCACGATATGATCAATTGATGAATTCATTGACAGCGAGGAGCTCTTCGCGGGAAGCCGGGCGGCTGAGTGATGCTGTCAGCCCACGGAATCGTGAACCCATGTCTGAATACTCCGATGTGCATCGTCCGCTCTACGAGGTAAAGGCCAACCTGTTCAAGGGACTGGCCCACCCAGTGCGCGTTCGAGTGCTAGAGGTTCTCGCCGGGTCGGGTGACGTCTCCGTGGCAGATTTACTTTCCGACACGGGTCTGGAAGCCTCGCACCTCTCGCAGCACCTCTCGGTCCTTCGCCGCCATAACCTTGTCGTTGCGGAACGGCGTGCGAGCCAGGTCTTCTACCGGCTCGCCTATCCCAAGGTCGCCGACTTGCTCTCCATCTCTCGAGCCTTACTGGTCGAGATTCTCCAAACAACCCAGCAGCAGCTGGCGTCGACGGTGAGCATGGCCGATGTCGCACCACATGCTGTATTCCAAGACCCGCCCTCGAGCACTGCATGAGGATCGCGGGATACCTCCGATCTCTCCTTCCCAGCTGGGCGGACTATCGCTCAGTCACCCGCACCTGGCGCGGCGACATCATCGCTGGGATCACCGTCGGGATTGTTGCATTGCCATTGGCTCTCGCGTTCGGTGTCAGCTCCGGTGCGGGCGCTGAAGCGGGCTTGATCACTGCGATCGTCGCCGGAATTGTCGCCGCCGTCTTTGGCGGTTCGAACATTCAGGTCTCCGGCCCGACCGGAGCAATGGTGGTCGTCCTCGGACCGATTGTCGCCTCCCACGGAGTCGGCGCGGTTGCCACAGTAAGCCTGATGGCCGGCATCGTTGTTCTCGGGGCTGGTGCGGCGAAACTCGGCCGCATCGTTTCCTACATTCCCTGGCCGGTAATCGAAGGATTCACACTCGGAATTGCTGTGATTATCTTCCTCCAGCAAGTTCCCGCCGCCGTGGGCTCTCACCCAGGGTCGAGCAGCAACGCTCTCATTTCGGCTGTCCAATCGTTAACTCACGTGAATGTCGCTACAGTGGCCTGGCCACTGGCCTCGGTCGCGCTCGTCGCGCTGATCATGGTCTTCGCCCCACGCATTCATAAAAAGCTTCCCGGGTCGATCATCGCCATAATCGTCGTGTCCGTGATCGCTGCAGTCACCGCTCTTCCTCTGGCGAAAATCGGCCTGCTTCCGAGTTCTCTCCCCACCCCCCAGCTCCCCTCGTTTGACCCTGGCGCTCTGCAAGCACTCATCGGACCCGCGTTGGCGGTAGCGGCTCTGGCTTCTATCGAATCACTCCTCTCCGCACGGGTGGCCGCCTCGATATCCGATACTGGCCCCTATGATGCTGATCGTGAACTCGTCGGCCAGGGCCTGGCTTCGATCGCGTCAGGATTCTTCGGCGGCATGCCGGCGACCGGTGCAATAGCTCGCACCGCCGTGAACCTACGTTCCGGAGGACGCACCCGACTCGCTGCAATCGTTCACGCCATCGTGCTCCTCGGCGTCGTCTACCTCGCAACCGGGATCGTCTCCCAGATACCGCTCGCCGCCCTCTCCGGAGTGCTGATGGTGACCGCAACGCGAATGGTCTCGGTCTCTACAGTGCGCAGCGTCATCGGATCAACCCGTTCAGATACCGTCGTGTTCATCGTCACCGCGATCATCACCGTCTCTGTCGACCTCATCGTCGCTGTCGGAATCGGCATCGCCGTCGCCGCTTTTTTCGCGCTGCGAAACCTGGCCAGGTCCGGAGGAGTTCATCGGGAGGAACTGCCCACCCCGACCCAAACCGAGGACGAGCACATCGCCTTATTCCGACTCGATGGTGCACTCTTCTTTGGAGCGGCGGACCGCATGCTCGAACGGGTTACGAGAATCGACAATGTCTCCGTCGTCATCATCCGCATGTCCGAACTCCAAGTCCTCGACGCGACCGGTGCTCGGGTCATCACCGAAATGATTCACGGGCTGGAACGTCGCGGCATCACCGTCCTCATCAAAGGCATTCAAGCCAAACACCTGAGAGTGGCCACGCGGGTGGGCGTGATCACCTCCCTCCGACACCAGAACCACCTCTTCACTGATCTCGACAAAGCCGTCAGTCACGCTCGCAGCCACGTCTCCCGTACCGCAGAGGCGTCCAGCTCCGAGACCAGGACCGAAAACAGTTCACGATAGGAGCCCCACCCGTGCAACTTCAATTGTTGATCGACCGGATGATCGACCAAGCGGTGGAGATCGATCCGACGGGTTCCTACAGCATCCTCATCGGCAATGCCCCCGCAACTGAAACGGACTGGGTGACGGGCAAAAAGGTCTATCGGTGGTGCCCGGTCGTTCAGACTCGCCTGGTGCCGAACTACAGCGTCGTCCTGGCTCCCTCGCCGGACAATCTGCGCACGAGCAACCTGATCGAGTACCACGGCCGAATCCTCAACGGTGATGTCACGCGTTACACGATCCGCCAGAGCACTTTCTCTTCGAATGATGACGGCCCAAAGCCGTAGGCCTCCCTGGGTCTTGCTCACCGATCAGAATCCCACACGCGATCTCATCGACGCGATAATCGACCAGGTTCATGCTGACAACGGCCTCGCCGGGTACGTCATCGGTCACGCCCCCTCACGAGCAGGCCACACGACGATCTGGCTTGGTTGCACGGTTATAAAACCTATCGACGACCGCCAGACCTACACAGCAGCGCCATGCCGGGGAAGGTCATGCTTCTCTTTACCTGCAGCCACACACTGGGCAGGGCCACGTCGACTCCGATGGGAGAGGCTCCTGAGGATCAGGACCTTCTGCCTTGTGAGTGCGCGTGCCCCCCGACAAGGCTGTAGCAACAGATACATCCAACACGACTAGCCCAATTCAGGAATGAGGCAGACCGAGGATGTGGGGAAATTACGGAATGAGCGGCTGGTCATGGGGTTTCGGCGGCTTGGTCGTCATCGGCGTGGTGATCCTCATCATCGTTCTCGCACGCAGGCAGGCCCCTTCTCAAGTCGGCACGCCGTTGGCTCCCTCTACTGTTGCAGGCAGCGCGGCGTCGCCAAAGCAGATTCTCGACGAGCGCTATGCCCGGGGTGAACTCACCGCTGAGGAGTACCGAGAGCGCATCACGGCTCTCGGACTCGACTCCTGATGGAGCCGATGAGTCGGCGGTCTGCCCTCACCCTTGGCGGTGTCGGAGCCGCTTTCGTGGTCGCCGGATGCGCGGGTCTGGCCTGGGATTTGACGGCAAACGCGGGATCGATCGCCCGTTCTTCGAATGGCACACAGCTCGTGCAACCGAAGCTGCTCCGCAGCGCGAATGGCCGTCTCGAGCTAAATCTCTCCGCGAGCCGATCACCCGTGAAAATCGGCGACGCGACGGTCAATGCCCTCACTTACAACGGGTCCCTTCCGGGGCCGACGCTCCGGGTGCGCCCGGGAGACACGGTGACGGTGTCGCTGGCCAACCGGCTGAATGATCCAACGAACCTCCACACCCACGGGCTTCACGTGTCCCCAGAGGGCTCGGGCGACAACGTGTTTCGCCGCATCGATACGGGAACCATTGCGCACTACCGTTACGAGATTCCGAAGTACCATCCTCCCGGGATCTTCTGGTATCACCCGCACCACCATGGAATGGCTGCTCAGCAGGTGTTCGGGGGCCTCTATGGCGCGATCATCGTGGACGACATCACCCCGATCCCCACGACGAACGAGAGAGTCATGATCATCTCGGACCTTTCGTTCGATGCGTTCGGGAACATCGCGGAGGCATCGCAGATGGATCGGATGCGTGGTCGGGAAGGTTCTACCGTTCTGTTGAACGGCCAGCTCGACGCGACAATGACGGCGCACCCGGGAGATCGGGAACGATGGCGGATCGTTAACGCCTGCACATCGCGTTATCTCGATCTACGGCTTGACGGGCAATCCTTGCAACTGCTCGGCAACGACTCCGGCCGGTTCGGTATGCCCCGCCGGGTGAATGCCCTCGCTCTGGCGCCCGGAAACCGAGCCGATATTCTCGTCACCATGGTGGCGGGCACCTCGGTGCTCCAAGCACTGCCCGTGGATCGGGGTTCCCC
>JAYTTG010000376.1:0-18633 GCA_043745175.1 Microbacteriaceae bacterium | reverse complement strand
GGTTCTGGATGACATCGCGTGCGGCGCCGATCCCGTCGTAGTAGCCCGCGCGACCGCCGACACCGATGTCCTCAGCCATGGTGATCTGAACGTGATCCACGTAGTTTGCGTTCCAGATCGGTTCATACAGCTGATTGGCGAAGCGCAGGGCCAGGATGTTCTGGACCGTCTCCTTGCCGAGGTAGTGGTCGATCCGGAAGACGCAGTCTGGCGGGAAAACCGACTCGACGACGTCGTTGAGCTCGCGTGCGGTTGCGAGGTCGCTGCCGAAGGGCTTCTCGATCACGACACGGCGCCACGCGCCATCCACCTCGTCGGCCAAGCCGGAGCGGCGAAGCTGCTCTGTCACTTGGGGGAACGACTTCGGCGGGATCGAGAGATAGAAGGCATGGTTGCCCATCGTGCCGCGTGTCTTGTCGAGTTCCTCGAGTGTCTTCTTGAGCTCGACGAATGCCTTGTCGTCGTCGAACTCGCCCTGCACGAAACGAATTCCCTCCGCGAGTTGCTTCCACACATTTTCGTCGAACGGCGTGCGGGCGTACTGTGCGACTGCGTCGTGCACCACCTGGGCGAAGTCCTGGTCGACCCAGTCACGACGGGCGAACCCGACGAGCGCGAAGCCAGGGGGGAGCAGGCCCCGGTTAGCAAGGTCGTAGACCGCGGGCATCAGCTTCTTGCGGGCAAGGTCGCCCGTCACTCCGAAGATGATCAGGGCGCTCGGCCCGGCAATCCTGTTGAGACGGCGGTCGGAGGGCAACCTCAGGGGGTTGAACTCCGGCGTTATTTCCACCGGGGACATTCGGCTCCTAGCGAGTTCGTGTCGGTTGGGCGATCAGCATTCCAGGCACTCGGCTGACTACTCGATGGCACCGAAGAGCGTCCCAAGATTCTGTGCCGGATCCGTGAGCGTGAGGGTGAGCACCGGGCGACCGTGGTCGGCGAGCACGCTCGCGTCACCGGCTGCCTGCGCTTGGATGAGGTAGCCGTAAGAGAACGGGCTGTCCGGTATCTCGAGGTCGGCCGGAGCCGTCGCCGTGATTTGAAGGAACACACCGGTGGCGGGTCCGCCCTTATGGTACTGGCCGGTCGAGTGCAGGAAACGTGGTCCCCAGCCGAAGGTGACCGGGCGACCGGTCTTCTCGGCCAGTCGGTCGCGCAGTTTCGCGAGCTCGGGGTTCGCGTGGCGGTCGACGTACGCCTGTACCGCGAGATAGCCGTCCGGCCCGATGTGGCTAAGAAGCGCGTCGATCGCGGCGGATACGGAATCCGCACCGGCGAGGAGCTCGGTCGATCCGCGCACCTCGATGCCGGCCATAGTGAAAGCGGGCTCGATTGGATCGGGGCGCGAGTCGAGCAGCGCGCGAGTCGCGATCTTGGCCGACTCGACATCCGGCTGGTCGAAGGGGTCGATGCCGAGCAATCGACCGGCGACCACGACAGCGTATTCCCAGACGAGCATCTGCGCACCGAGGGTGCCGCTGATCTCGATCTCCCCGTCGCGCACTTCCTTGGTGGCGCGAGCGCTCTCGACGAGGCGTACGATCTGCACGTCTCCGAGGTCCTCGAAGAGCTCGGGGGAGTGAAGGTCGAGAACCACCGGAAGCAGCCCCTTGCCGCTCTTGCCGGTCGACTCGGCGATGAGCTGCTCGGCCCAATCACCGAAGCCGACGATGTAGGTGCCGTCGGCGACGATCCCGATTTTATCTTTCAAAGGCGAGGTGCCGGCGATAGCGGCACCGAGAATAAGTCCAGGGTTATCCACCTGGTCGACCATGAGCTGGCCGGTGACCGCGGATGCTTCGGCGAGAAGCGCACGGATGTCCACTCCGGCGAGTCCGGACGGCACGAGGCCAAAGGCCGTCAGCGCCGAATAGCGACCGCCCACATTCGGATCGGCGTTAAATACGCGGTATCCGGCTGCTCGAGCCGAAGTGTCAAGCGGCGAACCCGGGTCGGTGACGACGACGATGCGTTCGGCCGGGTCGATACCGATACCGTGAAAGGCCTCTTCGTAGGACTTGCGCTGGCTGGCCGTCTCGAGCGTCGAGCCCGACTTCGACGAGATGACGACGACGGTCGTCTCCAGGCGATCGGCGAGAGCGGCCAGGATCTGCCCGGGGTCGGTCGAGTCGAGGATCGTGAGCTCAACGCCTGCAGTACGCGTGATCACCTCGGGGGCGAGCGAAGAACCACCCATTCCGCCGAGCACCACATGATTGACCCCGGAGGCATGGAGTTTGTCGCGCAACGCGATGATATCGTCAATCAGTGGCTCGGAGATGACGACTGCTTCGGTCCAGCCGAGCCGTTTGCCTGCCTCTGCCTCGGCATCCGCTCCCCAGAGGGTCGGGTCCTGGTCGGAAACGCGCGAAGCGACGAGGTCGCTCACCAGCTGTGGAACGATGCGGTCGACGGCCTCTGCGGCGGCACCGCTCACTGTGATGTCGAAGCTCACTTGGCGACCTCAGCGTTCGCCGACTGGAGTGCTGCCGTCACGGTGTCGAGCAGTTCGTTCCACGACACGATGAACTTCTCTACGCCCTCTTTCTCGAGCAGCGCGGTGACCTCCTCGTAGGAGATACCCAGCGCGTCGAGCGAGTCGAGTACCGTGTTCGCGTGGTCGTAGTTTCCGGTGACCTGGTCACCGTCGATCACGCCGTGGTCGAAAGTGGCCTCGAGAGTCTTCTCCGGCATGGTGTTGACCACCTGGGCCACAGCGAGTTCCGTGACGTAAAGAGTGTCGGGAAGCGATGGGTCCTTTACACCCGTGGATGCCCACAGCGGCCGCTGCACGTGCGCTCCGGCGGCGAGCAGACCCTTAGCCCGCTCGCTGTCGAAGGCCTGCTCGAAGACCTGGTAGGCCAGTCGCGCATTCGCGATACCGGCCTTGCTCTTGAGTGCAATCGCCGCTGGAGTGCCGATGGCATCGAGACGGTTGTTGATCTCGGTGTCGACGCGGGAGACGAAAAACGAGGCGACCGAGTGAATAGTCGATAGATCGCGCCCGGCGGCCTTCGCCTGCTCGAGACCAGTGAGATACGCGTTGATAACCTCTCGGTGTCGCTCGAGGCTGAAGATGAGCGTCACGTTGACGCTGATACCTGATCCGATGGTCTCGGTGATCGCCTCGAGACCCTCGACCGTCGCCGGGATCTTGATCATCGCGTTCGGACGGTCAACCTTGGCCCACAGCTGCTTGGCTTGAGCGGAAGTCGCGACGGCATCGTGCGCGAAGCCGGGCTCTACCTCGATCGAGACGCGCCCATCCTGCCCGCCGGTCGCATCGAAGACGGGACGGAAAATGTCGCTCGCGTTAGCGACGTCAGTGGTGGTTATTTCGAAGACGGCCTCGGTGACGGTCTTGCCCGCGGCGGCGAGTTCGGCCACCTGGGCGTCGTAGGCCTCACCCTTGGCGAGAGCGCTTGCAAAGATAGTCGGGTTCGTCGTGACACCGACGACGTTCCGCTCGGCGATCAGCTTCTGCAGCCCGCCGGAGTTGATCCTCTCGCGAGAGAGGTCATCCAGCCAGATGCTCGTGCCAAGGGTGGAGAGGGCGGTGGTGGGGGTGTTCTCAGTCATGTTCGTTTCCCTTACTGTTCGGCGCCTCAGCGGCGGCGATCGAGTCTTTGGCGGCAGCGATGGCATGCTCGGTGGTCATCCCGAATTCTCGGAATAGTGTCTTGTAGTCGGCGGAGGCCCCGAAATGCTCGATCGAAACACTGCGCCCGGCATCACCAACGTACCCACGCCAGGTGAGATCGCGGCCGGCCTCGATGGAGACCCGCGCCGTGACGGCTTTCGGGAGCACGGACTCCCGGTACTCGACGGGCTGCTCCTCGAACCACTCGAGACACGGCGCGGAGACGACCCGGGCGTTGATGCCCTCCGCCTTGAGCTGCTCGCGGGCGTCCACGGCAATCTGCACTTCGGAGCCGGTGGCAATGAAGATCACATCAGGGCTGCCGTTTGGCGCCTCCGCGAGCACATACGCGCCCTTGGCGACATGCTTCGCCGCAGCAAAGATCTCGCCGCTCGCGACATTGTCGCCTCGTTCGAACACCGGGATATTCTGGCGGGTCAGTGCGATACCAGCCGGTCCCTCGCGGCGCTCGAGGATGGTCTTCCAGGCCCATGCGGTCTCGTTCGCGTCTCCGGGGCGCACGATATCGAGACCCGGGATGGCGCGCAGGGCCGCTAGCTGCTCGATCGGCTGGTGGGTCGGTCCATCCTCACCGAGCGCAACCGAGTCGTGCGTCCAGACATAGATGGTGGGAACCTTCATGAGAGCAGCGAGCCGAACGGCAGGGCGCATGTAGTCGCTGAAAATGAGGAACGTGCCACCGAACGGGCGGGTATTGCCGTGCAGCACGATGCCATTGAGAATCGCACCCATTGCGTGCTCGCGGATACCGAAATGCAATACGCGACCGTACTTGTTGCCGGTCCATTCGTGCGTCGAGTGCTCGGCGGGCACGAAAGACTCTTCGCCTTCAATCGTGGTGTTGTTGGACTCGGCGAGGTCTGCCGAGCCGCCCCACAATTCGGGGATCACCGGGCCGAGCGCGTTCAGCACCTTGCCCGATGCCGCGCGCGTGGAGACCTCCTTGCCTGCCTCGAAGACGGGGAGGGCTTGTTCAACGCCTGCGGGCAGGTCACCGGAGAGCACGCGATCGAGCAACACTTTTCGCTCCGGATTGGCGAGCGCCCAGGCATCGAACTGCACATTCCACGCGGCGTGATCGGCTTTGCCACGGTCCAAGGCTTTGCGAGTATGTTCAAGGACAGCCGGGTCGACATCGAAGGTCTTCTCAGGGTCAAAGCCGAGCACCTTCTTGACGGCGGCAAGTTCTTCGGCACCGAGGGCGGATCCATGGATCTTGCCCGAGTTCTGCTTTTTCGGGCTCGGCCAACCAATGATGGTCTTGAGGATGATGAGTGAGGGCCGTGAAGTCTCGCTCTTCGCCGCCTCGATCGCGTCGTTCAGCGCGGCGATGTCCTCAACATACTGGCCGGTCTTTTTCCAGTCGACCACCTGCACATGCCAGTGGTACGCCTCGTAGCGGGCCTTCACGTCTTCAGTGAAAGCGATATTGGTGTCGTCTTCAATCGAGATCTGATTGCTGTCGTAGATCGCGATGAGGTTACCGAGTTCCTGGTGGCCGGCGAGGGAGGACGCCTCGCTCGTCACGCCCTCCTGCATGTCGCCATCACCGGCGATCGCATAGATGTAGTGGTCGAACGGGCTGATGCCCTCCGCGGCCTCCGGGTCGAAAAGGCCGCGCTCGAAACGGGACGCGTACGCGAAGCCCACTGCGGCGGAGAGGCCCTGGCCGAGCGGGCCGGTGGTGATCTCCACGCCGTCGGTGTGGCCGTACTCGGGGTGACCGGGAGTCTGGGAACCCCAGGTGCGAAGTGCTTTGAGGTCGTTGAGTTCCAGGCCGTAGCCGCCGAAGTACAACTGCACGTACTGGGTAAGAGAGGAGTGTCCAACCGAGAGGATGAAGCGGTCACGACCAATCCAGGTGCTGTCGCTTGGATCGCGGCGCATGACTTTCTGAAAGAGAAGATACGCGGCGGGAGCGAGGCTCATCGCAGTGCCCGGGTGCCCGTTTCCGACCTTCTCGACTGCATCCGCTGCCAGGATGCGGGCGGTGTCAATGGCGGTGTTGTCTATGGGATCCCATTGGAGAGCTGCCACGAGAATTCGACCCTTCTGTTGCGTACGATGTCTGTCCCGGGTGGGTCACACCGCCTGAGGTAATTACACGGGCTCACCTGACGACATCGGCAGTGCCGTGGGCTGCCCGGCACGCCAGCGAGGCTGGCGAAGGCACGCTACGGCGCGCAAGTTGCTTCCAAGTATAGAGAAAGCAGTGAGGGGGCGTTCGAGTACGTCGTTCCATTCAGGAAGGAGCTGACAGGAGCTCCCAGCCGGGACGCATAGACTCTTTTCGGGTGTGAATGGGTGTTAGAGGAGCAATGGACGTAGCGGTAGAGACTCGGCAGGCTGGCGTGCGTATTGGCTTCGCCCGCAAGTCGAAGGCCTATTTCGCGCTGACCAAACCCCGGGTCATTGAACTGCTTCTCGTGACGACCGCGCCCGTGATGATCCTGGCACAGGGCGGCATTCCGAATCTCTGGCTCATGCTGTGGACTCTCGTCGGTGGCGCGCTCAGCGCGGGCTCTGCTGGCGCCTTCAACTGCTACATTGACCGGGACATGGACCGGGTAATGAAGCGTACGAGCAAGCGCCCGTTGGTCACGGGAGAACTCACCGATCGTGAGGCACTCGCTTTCGCATGGGTCATCGGCGCCGCATCGATCGCTGTGCTCGGGCTGCTGGTCAACTGGCTTGCCGCCGCGCTGTCCCTTGTCGCCATCCTCTTCTACGTGCTCGTCTACACCCTTGTTCTCAAGCGCCGAACCCCGCAGAACATCGTCTGGGGTGGTGCCGCTGGCTGTATGCCAGTACTCATCGGCTGGGCGGCCGTGACGGGATCTCTCAGCTGGGCCCCGGTCATCCTGTTCGGCATCGTGTTTCTCTGGACGCCGCCACACTATTGGCCGCTCTCGATGCGTTACCGGGCCGACTATGCGTCGGTGAACGTGCCAATGCTGGCCGTGGTGCGCGGTCGCACCGTGGTGGGCCTGCAGGTCGTTCTCTACGCCTGGGCGACCGTCGCCTGCTCCCTTCTGCTGATCCCGGTTGCACATATGGGCATCCTGTACACGGTCGTTGCAGTTCTGGCGGGCGGATGGTTCGTGTTCGAGTCCCACCGCCTGTATTCCATGGCGATCCGCCATGACACCGTCAAGCCGATGCGGGTGTTCCACAGCTCAATCAGCTACCTCACCCTGCTCTTTCTCGCGGTGGGCATCGACCCCCTGCTCGCCCTGTTGCACTGACCCTTCCACGCTGAATCTTCTGTACGAACTTTCTGTACTGGCCTTCGATTCCGAAAGGACCGACCCATCGTCACCCCATTCGCCTGGCTGGCTAGCCGCTATACCCTCGGAGAACGCGCCCTGCGCTGGGGAACCACCGTCGCCCTCGTGGTGAGCGTCTTCATCGTGCTCACCGGAGGTGTCGTTCGCGTCACCGGCTCGGGGCTCGGGTGTCCCACCTGGCCGTCCTGCGACGCCGGGTCGTTCACCACGACCCCCGAGTTGGGCATTCACGGCTTCATAGAGTTCGCGAACCGCGCACTGACCGGCGTCCTCATTCTCGCCGTCGGTTGGGCGATCATCGCTGCGCGGTTGCAGAAGCCGCGCAATCGCACCCTCACCCGCCTGGCCTGGTCGCAATTCTGGCTCGTAGTGGCGAACTCGATCGCTGGCGGGATCTCGGTTCTCACCGGTCTCAACCCCTATGTCGTCGCAATGCACTTCGTGCTGGCGATCGCGCTGCTCACCACGACGACGCTCACCTGGCATCGTGCCAGGCCGGCCATTGTGGGACCGGCTCCGCGTGCAGCGGTTGTGCAGCGAAAGTCCGGGATCCTCAGCGCTCTTCTCGTCACCGCTACCTTCGTGTTGATCGTGATCGGCACGCTGGTCACTGGCTCCGGGCAGCACTCCGGCGACTCGGCGGGTGTGCCGCGCATGGGTTTTGTCTGGGCACACGTGACAGTGGTCCACGGCGTGCTCGGCACGCTCGTGCTCGTGCTCGCTCTCGCCCTTTATGGCAGCCTTCGGACCCGCCCCGAGACCTCTCTTGCGCGCCGCCGAGTCGTCATTTTTTTGATTGTCACGGTCGCGCAGGCCGCGCTCGGACTGCTCCAGGCGAACATCGGGGTTCCGGCCGGATTGGTCGCCATCCACGTGCTCGGTTCCGCTCTCGTCTGGGTGGGGGTGCTGCGTGTGCTCCTCGACGTGAACCCACAGCTGTTCCGCACGGTTCGATTGCAGGCACCGGTCGAGGCTGCAGTCACTATTCACCGCTGATTCGCACCCACCCACTGTAGAATTACAAAAAGTAGCAGCACACAGCTATGCCACCGTGTCGGCGTCGATACGCACGGCGCCTCCTACCGGCGCAAACGGTGAAGATTCGCCGTCGCCGGTGGGCGTGGGGGAATGCTCCCGTGGTGTGTGCGGTTACCACAGGGGAGAGTCCTGTGATTACGAAGTTGTGCGAAAAGAAAGAGGGAAATCATGTCGGACATTCTGATCGACCGTCCCGAACTCGAAAGCCTCGGCATCTATGAGTTCGGCTGGTCCGACTCCGACGTCGCCGGGGCGTCCGCCAAACGCGGGATCTCTCCCGAGGTGGTCGCGGATATCTCTGCGCTCAAGAGCGAACCGGAGTGGATGCTCAAGAATCGCCTCAAGGCGCTCGCGCTCTTCTACAAGAAGCCGATGCCCGCGTGGGGCGCTGACTTGTCCGGTATCGACTTCGACAACATCAAGTATTTTGTGCGGTCTACCGAGAAGCAAGCCCAGACCTGGGATGACCTTCCCGACGACATCAAGAACACCTATGAGAAGCTCGGCATCCCCGAGGCGGAGCGCCAGCGGCTGGTTTCCGGAGTCGCCGCACAGTATGAGTCTGAGGTCGTTTATCACACTATCAATAAGGACCTCGAAGACCAGGGCGTCATCTTTATGGACACCGATACGGCTCTCAAGGAGCATCCAGAGCTGTTCAAGGAGTACTTCGGAACCGTCATTCCGGCCGGCGACAACAAATTCGCCGCGCTCAACACCTCCGTCTGGTCCGGCGGATCGTTCGTCTATGTCCCCAAGGGCGTTCACGTGCAGATCCCACTCCAGGCCTACTTCCGCATCAACACCGAGAACATGGGGCAGTTCGAGCGCACCCTGATCATCGCTGATGAGGGGTCATACGTGCATTACATCGAGGGCTGCACCGCCCCGATCTACAAGTCGGACTCGCTGCACTCCGCGGTCGTCGAGATCATCGTGAAGAAGAATGCTCGCGTGCGCTACACCACCATCCAAAACTGGTCGAATAACGTCTACAACCTGGTGACCAAGCGCGCGATCGCGCACGAGGGTGCCACTATGGAGTGGATCGACGGCAACATCGGCTCCAAGGTCACCATGAAATACCCGTCGATCTACCTCGTGGGTGAGCACGCCAAGGGTGAAACTCTCTCGGTGGCGTTCGCGGGTCCGGGACAGCATCAGGATGCTGGCGCCAAGATGATCCATATGGCCCCCTACACGCAATCGTCGATCGTCTCCAAGTCAATCGCCCGCGGCGGCGGACGCACCGGTTACCGCGGCGAAGTTCGCATCGCCGAAGGCGCCCATCACTCCGCAAACACGGTGCGCTGTGACGCCCTGCTGGTCGATGCGATCTCTCGCTCCGACACCTACCCGACGACGGATGTCCGCGAGGACGACGTGCAGATGGGCCACGAGGCCACCGTCTCCCGGGTGAGCGCGGAGCAGCTGTTCTACCTGCAGTCGCGGGGAATGCCCGAAGACGAAGCAATGGCGATGATCGTGCGCGGTTTCATCGAACCGATTGCCCGTGAACTGCCAATGGAGTACGCCCTCGAGCTCAACAAACTCATCGAGATGGGCATGGAAGGCAGCGTCGGCTAGGTGTCTGTTCCTACTCAAACCGTGCCCGCAACGGTCACCACGGGTCCTGTGGCTGCGCCCAACCACTCCCGCCTCGGCTCAAAGCAGCATAGCGACGGAGGGTGGGGCCTCGTGCCCCTGCAGGTTCGTTCAGCCCGTTTCGCCTCTTTCGACGTCGCCGACTTCGAGCCCGTCACCGGCCACGAAACGGAGTGGAAGCACACTCCGATCGCTCGGGTCCAAGCACTCATTGATGGCGACCTCCAGCCGGACATCGAACCGCTCACGGGGGTGACCGCGCATGGCGAAGCGGCGCTCATCGAGTGGGTGCCGCGGAACGACGCCCGCATCGGCCACGCGGGCAAGCCGGAAGAGCGGGCATCCGCCAATGCCTGGAGTTCTTTTGAATCGGCACTCGTCATCACGATCACCGGCGAACAGGCCTCCGAGGTGACCGTCACTCGATCCGCGCTCGGCACTACCGCACGGGCCGCGCATACCGTCATCCACGCAACGCATCACAGCGTCGGAACCGTGGTCCTGCACAACAGCGGGGATGCTCTGCTCAGTGAGAACGTTGAGATCATCCTCGACGAGGGCGCCCAGTTGACGGTCGTCACAGTGCAGCAATGGGATGCAAGCGCTGTTCACCTCGCGAGTCACTTCTCGGAGATCGGTCGTGACGCCCGGCTCAAGCATGTCGTCGTCTCTCTCGGTGGATCAGTCGTACGGGTAAATCCGTCGGCGCATCTCTCCAGCGAGGGCGGGGATGTGGAGCTGTACGGGGTGTATTTCGCCGACACTGGCCAGCACCTCGAACAGCAGGTCTTCGTGAACCACGATGCCCCGAACACCAAGTCACGCGTCAGCTACAAGGGTGCTCTTCAGGGTGTCGGTGCCCACACCGTCTGGATCGGCGACGTGCTCATTCGGCCGACCGCATCGGGAACCGACAGCTACGAGCAGAATCGCAATCTCTTACTGACGGATGGCGCGCGTGCGGACTCCATTCCCAACCTCGAGATCGAGACTGGCGAGATCGCCGGCGCCGGTCATGCAAGTGCATCCGGACGATTCGATGACGAACAGCTGTTTTACCTGCAGGCGCGCGGTATCCGCGAAGACGAAGCGCGGCGACTCGTAGTGCGGGGCTTCCTGTCGGAAATCGTGCAGAAAATCGGGTCACCCGAACTAGAAGAACGACTGCAAAAAGCCATCGAGGCCGAACTTACCCGAACTGAAGGCTGACCCCGAATGAAGGAAGCAGTAGTGTCCATCAAGATTTGTGCCGAAAGCGATATCGAACTCGGCTCCGCTGTGCGGGTCGTCATCGATGGCACCCCCATCGCCGTAGTGCGGGATTCCGCTGGCACCGTTCATGCCATCGGCGACACCTGCACTCACGGCGACATCTCCCTCGCGGAAGGATTCGTCGAAGACGACACCCTGGAGTGCTGGGCGCACGGTTCCAAGTTCTCGTTGATCACGGGTAAGCCGATCACCCTTCCCGCCTATGAGCCGGTTCCCGTTTTTGCGGTCTCCATCGTGGACGGCGACGTCTTCATCGACCCGACCCCCGTGGTCACCCCCTAACTCGCAAGGAGTTCGTACCATGTCAGTACTCGAAGTCAAAGACCTCCACGTGAGCGTGCAAACCGAACAGGGCACTACACAGATCCTGAAAGGGGTCGACCTGGTCGTCAACGAGGGTGAGATCCACGCCATTATGGGTCCCAACGGCTCAGGCAAGTCCACCCTCGCGTACACCATCGCCGGTCATCCCAAGTATCACGTGGAAAGCGGATCGGTCACTCTCGACGGCCAGGACCTGCTCGCCATGGCCGTGGACGCGCGCGCTCGCGCCGGTCTCTTCCTCGCAATGCAGTACCCGGTGGAGATTCCCGGTGTCGCCGTCACTAACTTTCTGCGCACTGCCAAGACGGCGATAGACGGAGTGCAGCCCTCCATCCGCACCTGGACCAAAGAGGTCACCGAAGCGATGAAGGGTCTGAGAATGGACGCCTCGTTCAAGGACCGTAATGTGAACGAAGGATTTTCCGGCGGGGAGAAGAAGCGCCACGAGATTTTGCAGCTCGAACTTCTCAAGCCCAAGTTCGCAATCCTCGACGAGACGGACTCCGGACTCGATGTCGACGCGCTGAAGATCGTGTCGGAGGGTGTTAACCGCGCTAAGGCGAATACCGGACTTGGGCTGCTGCTGATCACCCACTACACGCGGATCCTGCGCTACATCACGCCAGACTACGTGCATGTCTTCGTTGACGGTCGCGTGGCCGAAGAGGGTGGCGCAGAGCTGGCCGATCGCCTCGAAAACGAGGGCTATGATCGCTTCCTCGCTCCGGCAAGCATAGGCTGAGTCCATGGCAGTCGCTTTAGCCCCCGCGCTCTTCGACCAAGTGGAAGAAGCTCTCAAGGACGTGATGGATCCCGAGCTGGGGATCAATATCGTCGACCTTGGGCTCATTTACGACCTCACCTGGGACGACGAGAATAACGCCCTGATTATCAGCATGACGCTGACCAGTGCTGGCTGTCCGCTCACCGACGTGATCGAGGAACAGACCGCGCAATCTCTCGACGGGGTCGTGGACCAGTTCCGCATCAACTGGATCTGGATGCCGCCGTGGGGTCCGGAAAAGATCACGGACGACGGTCGTGACATGATGAGGGCACTCGGCTTTTCGATGTAATGTGCCGTCGCTTGGCCGACATGGGTGAGCAAAAATGTTTCTCCGCGGCGATATTCGCATATCGCTCAGCCCGCCTGCCGGGCACGCGCACCCCGTGCCCCTGTCAGCGCAGCGTCGCGATGGGCGTCATTCCTCGAAATACAGGTGCCGGTGCAGCCGGCATCCGTCGTTGAACGGCGCCAAGCATGCAGGGCAGGCGTCTATCGCAAAATAGCTGCTGATGCTCAGCTCGGTTGAGCACACTCCGCAGAGTAGAGCCTTCTGATCGTGCTGCGAGGCAGGCCATTGCTGGGACGAATGCCCCGCGGATGCCTCGTGACACAGGTGGCACGGATAGTAGCGCCGGCAGCAGTAAAACTTGATAGCGATGACATCCCTTGGTGTCCGGTAGTGAATGCAGCGGGTCTGATCATCGATGGTCTGGCCGTAGACGATCATTCGATGCCCCTGGCGTTCAGGGCATCCGCGAGTTCATCGGAGTGCTTCAGGGACATCACCAGGAGGGGCACCACGAACGTCTGCAGGCGCACCGGTGCTCCGCGTGCGCGCTGGGCCTCGCGGATATCGGTGGCGAATCCGCCGATCACCGGAATCGCAGTGATGGTCAGCGCCAGGAGCAATCCGATGGCGGCCGGATTGACACCGAACCGCCGGAATGGTGCCAGAGCCCGTTCCGTCGCGTCCAGCAGGGCGGGAATGCGAGTCGTGAGTGTGATCAATGCGGCGAGCACGATCACGATGAGTACACGACCCGTGTTCGTGAGGGCGACCAACACCGGAAGGAAGATCACCTGAGTGATCAGCATGACGAGCACGATCCAGCGCGCGGCGCAGAGTTGAAGCAGCAGGGGACGAATACCGAGTCCGGCGAGCAGGTACAGGGCGATGGTGAGACCTCCGGCCGCCGGAAGGGTCCATACGCCGCCCGCCGCCAGCGCGATGGCGAGCGTCAGCGCCGCGAAGACGAGCACCTTCACGCCAGCGGGTGTCCGGTGGAGCAGGCTGGTGCCCGGGTGATAGAGCCCGATCATGCGTGATCCCGCTCGTAGCGGGCGACGACGGATCGGGGGTCACCGTGCTCGAGCAGCTTTCCACCCTCGAATCGCAGCACGATGTCGCAGCGTTCGGCCAGGCGGAGATCGTGGGTGACCAGTACGAGTTGCTGGGCGATCTCGTCGAGCAGGCGGTTGCCTATCCTTCGGCTGTTCGCCGCGTCGAGCAGCGCCGTGGGTTCGTCGGCCACCACGAGGTCGGGCTCACCAATAAGGATTGCCCCGAGGGCGAGCAACTGCTTTTGTCCGCTGGACAGGCTGTGGGTCGGAGCGTCGGCATGAACCACGAGGTCGAGGGACTCCAGGGTCGAGACCACCCGTTCCGCAACCTCCGAACGGGTGAGACCGCGACCCCGTAACGAGAAGGCGAGATCCTCGGTGACCGTCGGCATCACGATCTGGGCATCCGGATTACTGAAGATGAAACCGACGTGGCGTCGCAGCCGCTTGCCGTCCCGCACGGGGTCGAGGCCGTGAACCCTCACGGCGCCGCTGGTCGGAGCGACCAAGCCGTTGAACATCCGCGCGAAGGTCGACTTTCCGGAACCGTTCGACCCGATCACGCCGATCCGCTTCGCATCGAGCACGATGGAGACGTCACGAAGACCGATCCGACCGGCGAATTCCACCGAAACGCTCTCGAACTGGATCTTCCATTGGTCGTTCACCGCACGACCTCGAACAGGGCGGCGACGCCCATCCCGCCACCGACCGCGGCGGTGGCGATTCCAAGGCTCCCCGCTGGGGCACCCTCGCGCACGAGGCGGGTGAACAGGCGGACGACGCTCACCGCGCCACTGGCGCCCCAGGGATGTCCGAGTGCCAGCGCGCCACCCCCCGAGCAGACCCGCGGATCGACGAAATCGCGTGCGGCAAGACCGAGACTGTAGAGCACGGCGAGAGTCTGGGCCGCGAAGGCCTCGACTATCTCGAAGGCGGCGATGTCGTCGAGCGACACTCCCGCGGCGGCGAGCACCCCGTTCACCGCGGCCACCGGTCCGATACCCGGCAGGGCCGGGTCGCAGCCGATCGTGGCGTGCGCCAGCAGGGCGAGCCCCGGGGCGTCCCCGCGGGATCCTGCCGAGACAATCGCGACGATCGCCGCCCCGTCACTGATGCGGCAGGAGTTGCCCGCCGTCACACTGCCGGTGGTCGGCCCACCGACGGTCGGGTAGAGCGAGGGGAAGCGGGGGAGCAGGTCCGTCATTCGCTCACGTGGGCTGTCGTCCCGGCCGAGTTCGTCGAGCGTCACGAGCTCGTCGTCAAATCCGCCCACCGCCAGCTGGACGAGAGCGAGGCGGTGGCTGCGCTCCGCGTAGGCATCCTGGCGATCACGGTCAATGCCGAATGCCGCCGCGAGGTCCTGGGCGGCCGGACCCATCTCCGGATCGGGGAACCCCGTCGGGGAGAAAGCCGCCCGCACATACGGGGCTCCGTGAGCGATTCGCAGCGGAGCGGTCGACGCGCTCTCCGCGCCACCCGCGAGGAGCAGCCGGCACTCTCCGGCACTGATCGCGTTGGAGGCCGTAATGATCGCGGAGAGTCCACTGCCGCATTGCCGGTCGATGGTCATCCCGGGAACGCTCACGTCGAGGTTGGCGGCGAGGGCTGA
This sequence comes from Microbacteriaceae bacterium, assembly GCA_043745175.1. Taxonomy (GTDB): domain Bacteria; phylum Actinomycetota; class Actinomycetes; order Actinomycetales; family Microbacteriaceae; genus Lacisediminihabitans. The sequence goes on along the minus strand of JAYTTG010000376.1, from coordinate 3,706 downwards.
CAGTCGGGCGATGTTGCCGCCCGGTCCCATGCAGTTGCCGAGAACGACATCCCCGACGGCGATTGATGACCCGATCGTTCGTTCCGCATCTGCCAGGCACTGCCGGATCACGGGAGCGGCGAGTTCGTGCACGGACCGGTTTCTGAGCCGCATTCCCCTGGTCGAGATCGGGGTGCGACGCGCCGCGATCACGACTGGACTGTTGTGCTCGCTCATCCGGTCACTCAAGTCTGGTCACCTCACCATTCTCGATGGCACGACGAACCTGCGCACGGGCGGGCTTGCCGGCGGACGTTCGTGGGAGGTGCTCGGTCCAGTACCAGAGCCGAGGGAGGTGAGACGGCAAAAGTCGGCTGCGCGCTTCTTCGCGGAGCTGGCCCGCGGATGGAACAGCACGTCCCACAGTCGTCTCGATGAGCACACTGACAAGGGCACCGACCCCGGCGTTGGCGAGCCCGAGCACGACGGCGTCCTCGATTCCGTCGATGGAGCGCAGGGCGGATTCGACCTCCTCTGGCACGACGGTCGCCGCCGCGGTCAGGATCGCGCCGTCCGCTCGTCCCCGGAAGTGCAATCGATCCGCCCGGTCGACCTCGACCAGGTCGCCAACCGTGGCCCAGCCGCCCGGTGACTCCCGCAGTGCGCCATCGATACCGAGGTATTCGGAGGCGAGATACGGCGACCGAGCCCACAATTCATCGTCCGTGACGCGCAGTTCAACACCCGGAAAAGGACGATGACCTAGGCCGTCAGTGTCGACCGTGACAAACGAGAGTTCGGCAGCGCCGTAGTACGAGACCACGCGGATACCCAGTGCCTCTACCCGCTCCCGCACGCCGATATCGAGGTGCGCACCGCCCACGAGCGCGGAGTGCAGGCGGTGGCGAGTCCCACCACCTTCGATCAATTCGACGAGGGTGCGGAGCGCATGGGGAGTGGCATGCAGCGCGGTCGCGTGTTCCAGGTCGGCGGGGGACAAGGCATGTGCCCGCGGAAGGACCACCGCCGCCCCCACCGACCTGGCGTGCGCGACGGAGAAGAGAGACAGCGAGGATGACAGCGGTGCGGGCAGGTAGACGCAGTCTGCGCTGGTCAGCTCCATCAGTTCGGTCACGACGGAAAACGATGCGCTCCAGGACTTTTCAGTGCGGAGAACCACCCGCGGGGATGCTCTGCTCCCCGAACTGAACGCTGCCCACGCCGAGTCTGGGGAGAGAACAGCGCCGTCTGCAAGCTGACGCAGCTCGGACCAGTGAGTGGCATCCCACCGGTCGTCGCCGACAAGCGGGATCTTCCCGGATGCCCGAACGCCCCACGCAGTGACCAGCGCGCGCACCCGATTTTCATCGACAATTGGCACAAGTCGGCCCGAAACGCGCCCGAGGGCGCTAGCGAGCCGACGCCCTTGCTCGTGGAGCTGCGACTCGGTCACCGAGACAGCACCGCACCACATCGCGACGGGATCGGTGGTCACTCGGGAGCCGCGGCCCGCTCCGCTTGCACAACCTGCTCGTGCGGGGCGACCCGAAGGTCGACGGCGGCGCGAACTCCCCGATCGAAGGCTCGTGGGTAGGCACGCCAGAGAGCGAGGGTGACGAGTGTGGCGATGATGACCTTCACAATGTCCCCGGGTATAAAAACGGCGCTGAAGAGAGCGGTCTTGGCCAGTGGAAGGCCAGTGATGAGAGATTGGAACGGGATTCCGATGGCGTAGACAATCACAATGCCACCGACGAAACAGCCGAGCATCGTGCGCCACCAGGTGGGTGGGCGATTGCCTGCGCGCGCAATGGCGCCGATCACGAAGGCCCCGACTATCCAACCGATCAGGTACCCAACCGAGGGCCCGGCGAACACTGCGATTCCTCCCCGCCCGCCCGACAGCAGTGGAAGCCCGACGAGTACCAAGACTTCGAAGACCGCAACGGCGGCGGCTCCGCGCCACGACCCGAGAATGGCGCCCGCAAGCATCACTCCGAGAGTCTGGGCGGTGATCGGAACAGCGCCGCCGAAGACCGGTATGGCTGCGGGAATACCGAGCACTGCGAGAATCGCTGCGAAGACGGCGATCCTGGTGATGTCACGAATATCGGTTATGGCTCGATTTCCCATGGGAAGTTCCTCTGGTGGTGGCGCTGTTGCAGCGGGGAGTGGGCAGTGCGCCAAGGGCGCTTTCACGAACGCTGTTCACCTGAACGCTGTTCAGGACACTGATACACTACCGACACGATGACGAAAGCAGAAAACGTCGGCGCGAAATACACCCGCCACACCCGCGACGATGTCGTTGATGCGGCCCTGCGCATTCTCGACCAGCACGGCCTGCCCGACCTGACCATGCGGCGTTTAGGTGCGACGCTCGATGTGCAGCCCAGTGCCCTGTATTGGCACTTCGCCAACAAGCAGACTCTTCTCGCCTCGATAGCCGACCGGATCGTGGAGCGAGCGAGGCCAGTGAATCCGACCGACGACGACTGGAAGGGTGCGACCCGCGCGGAGGCCTACGCTCTTCGCGACGCGCTGCTGGCATTTCGGGATGGCGCAGAAGTTGTCTCGAGCACCCTCGCACTCGGATTGGGCGCCGGCCTGCCCCTGGATCTCCTCTCCAACTCCCTCGAGCGGGGAGGATTCGACCACAGGACGAGTGGAATCGCCGCCGCAGCCCTGCTCCACTTCATCCTCGGCCATGTCTCCCACGAGCAGCAGCGACTGCAGGCCGATAGCCTCGGCGTCGTCGCTGAGGCCGTTTCGGCGAATTCCCCGGACTACGAGGCCACGCCGCAGGGTCTCGAGCCCTTTGAATTCGGAATCACCCTGCTGTTGGCCGGGCTAGAACTCCAGAGTCACGCCGCCAGGAAGCCGGTCTGACCGGGAGGAAATATACTAGAGGACAATCCCCTCCCTTCCGTCGTCGTAAGACGACTAGAACAATTGGACTCTGCCTGTGCTCAGCGTGCACGACCTCGAACTGCGTGTTGGCGCACGTATGCTCATGGAGGACGTCACCTTCAGAGTCGAACGCGGCGATAAAATCGGGCTGGTCGGCCGGAACGGCGCGGGAAAGACGACCCTGACGAAGGTGCTCGCGGGAGAGGAACTCGCCGCCGGAGGCACGATCGATTCGACCGGTGAAATCGGCTACCTACCCCAGGATCCACGCTCGGGAAATCCGGAGGATCTCGCCCGCACGCGCATCCTTGATGCTCGTGGCCTCGGCCAGCTGGTGGTCGGCATGGAGAAGACCGCGCTCGAAATGGGGGACTCCGACGAAAAAACAGCCGCACGGGCGATGAAGCAATACGGGGAGCTGCAGGACCGTTTCATGGCGCTGGGTGGATATGCGGCTGAGGCCGAAGCCGCGTCCATTGCGAGCAATCTAAGCCTGCCCGACCGCATCCTCGACCAGCCGCTCTCGACGCTTTCGGGCGGTCAGCGCCGGCGCATCGAACTGGCCCGGATTCTGTTCTCCGGAGCCGACACCATGCTGCTCGATGAGCCAACTAACCACCTCGATGCCGACTCGGTCACCTGGCTTCGCGAATTCTTGAAGAATTTCCAGGGTGGACTGATTGTGATCAGCCATGATGTCGAGCTGGTAGAAGACACTGTCAATCGCGTCTTCTACCTGGATGCGAACCGCCAGGTCATCGACATCTACAACATGAACTGGAAGAACTACCAGCGCCAGCGTGCCGCCGACGAGGAA
>JAYTTG010000375.1:0-4961 GCA_043745175.1 Microbacteriaceae bacterium | reverse complement strand
TGCCCACCGAGCCGAGAGGTGCCGAATGCCTGAACCCATCGACACCCGTGTAGCCGTCTATATCGACTTCGATAACATCGTGGTCTCGCGGTACAACCAGCTTCACGGCGCCCGCAAATTCAGCACCGACGGCGCCCGCAATTTCGGGCCAGATTCGGCGGGGGTTGTCGGCATTCGACTGCGCGATGCGACCGTCGACTTCGGCGCGGTGCTCGACTACGCCTCTTCCTTCGGGCCTATTGTGATCAGCCGGGCCTACGCCGACTGGTCGGCCAAGGCGAATGCGAGCTACCAAAAACAGCTCATCGACCGTGCGGTTGACCTCACCCAGCTCTTCCCCACGACGCAGGCGATGAAGAACGGCGCCGATATCCGGCTGGCTGTAGACGTGGTGGAAGACCTGTTCCGCCTGGACGACCTCACCCACGTCGTGATCGTCGCCGGGGATTCCGATTACATCGCGCTCGCCCAGCGCTGCAAGCGACTGGGGCGCTATGTCGTGGGAATCGGGGTCGCCGGCGCCACCAGCCGATCGCTCGTCGCCGCCTGTGACGAATTTCAGGACTACGACGACCTCCCCGGGCTCGTGGCCCCCGGAGTGGAGGAGGATGTGCCGGTGGCGACGGATCGAGCGGATGGGATCGCGAAAACCGCATCCGATTCTTCTCCGAAAGCCGAGCGCCCGACCGCCGCTGCGGCTCAATCGAAGACTCAGCTGGCCGACGAGGACGCCCCCATCAAGCTTTCTCCCAAAGCGGCCACGAACCTGATGATGCGGGCCCTGCGACTCGGCATCGCCAAGAGCGACAGCGAGTGGATGCAGAGCTCGGAGGTCAAAAACCAAATGCGGCGAATGGACCCGGCATTCAACGAGTCGGCCCTCGGCTACAAGACCTTCACCGAGTTCGTCAAGTCGCGCAACGGCCAGGTGGAGATGGATGACCACGGGACCAATAATTCCCGCCGTATTCGCCTGAGGCCCACGGCCTCACCGGCCGGCTGACGCAGAGCGGACGGATCCGGCGCGAGAATGGTGCCATGACTTTTCTTCCCCGCAGTACGCCCGAGGCCGAGGGCATCGCGTCCTCCGCCATCCTCGACTTCCTGCGCGAGGCGGATGCCCAGCTCGACACCCTGCACAGCGTGATGATAGTGCGGCACGGCCGGGTGATCGCCGAGGGCTGGTGGACGCCGTACGCGGCGGAGCATCCGCACCTGATGTTCTCGGTGAGTAAGAGCTTCACCTCGATGGCGGTCGGACTGGCAATTACTGAGGGGCGCGTCACACTCGACGACCTCGTTGTCGACCTGCTGCCCGACGACCTCCCCACCGAGATCACCCCGTATCTGTCCGCCCTCACCGTGCGCCACTTGCTCACTATGACCACCGGGCACGCGACCGACACGGTGTCTCTCGCCGACGAGTCGCACGGCGAGAACTGGGCTCGGGCCATCCTCGCCCAGCCACTCGAGTTCACACCGGGCACCCACTACGTCTACAACAGTGGCGCGAGCTACCTGCTGTCAGCGATCCTCCAGCGGCTCACCGGCAAGCGGCTGCTCGACTACCTCGCCCCGCGGCTCTTCGAGCCCCTTGGAATGACGAGCGCCTCCTGGCAGAGCTGTCCACGCGGTATCGATGCCGGTGGCTGGGGGCTCAGCATCACCACCGAAGATCTCGCGATCTTCGGCCAACTCCTGCTGCAGCGCGGCGAGTGGGACGGCCGACAACTGGTTTCCGCAGGGTGGATAGACGAGGCGACCGCGGCACAGGTCGACACCTCTGGTACCGACCACGATCTCGATGGTCGGCAGGGCTACGGCTTCCAGTTCTGGCGAAATCGACTTTCCGGCTACCGCGCCGACGGGGCGTTCGGGCAATTCTGCATCGTGATGTCGGAGCAGGACGCCGTTGTCGTGCTCACCTCCGCTCTTCCGGTCGCGCAGCTCGCACTCGACCTCGTGTGGGAGCACCTGCTGCCCGCGTTCGGGGACTCGCCGCTGCCGCCTGCCGAGGGCCCGCTGGTCGGCTCCCTTGGCGACGCACTAGCGGCTCTCACCCTGCCGACGATCGCCGGGGCGGCCACCTCACCGACGGCGGACCGGGTTACCGGCATCCGCTTTTCGTTCGATGACCCGAAAATAAGTTCGGTGACGCTGGAAGCGGCGGCACTCACGATTGCCCGACAAGGCACAGGCGCGCCGCTCGCTTTCGGCCACGGGGAGTGGGTGGAGTCCGCCGATACCCACGTGTGGGCGAGCGGCGCCTGGGTCTCTCCGGACAGCCTGGTGATCCGGGCACACAACATCGGAACGCCATTTTCCCGCACCTACACGCTCGCCTACACGACCGACGCCCTGAGCATCGACATCACCCAGAACGTGGCCTTCGGTGACCTGCCACACACTCAAGCGGTATCGAGGGACCAGGGCTGAACGGCACCTGATCGCGGCCTTTACGACAGCGTGAGCCTCGGTACGCCGGGTGGCTCGAAGCCCAACACCTGGCCGTAGAACGAGAGCTCGCTCTCGATGGCGTCGATGATCGTCTCCGCGCGACGGAATCCGTGCGACTCGCCTTCGTAGGCCAGGTAGGCGTGGGGCAGCCCCTTCGCCGCGAGTGCATCGCGAAACAGCTCGGCCTGGGCGGGCGGCACGATTTCGTCGTCAAGCCCCTGCAGCAGCAGCACGGGGGTTGTCAGGCTGGTGACGTGGGTGAGCGGTGACCTCTCCCGATAGACCGCGGATGCTTCCGGCAGCGGCCCGACCAGGCCGTCGGTGTAGCGCGATTCGAAGTCGTGCGTGTCGGCGGCGAGGGCGGCGAGGTCGGAGACACCATAGTACGAGGTTCCGGCAGCAAAGACCTCGGACCGGGTAAGCGCGGCGAGCACCGTAAAGCCGCCGGCCGACCCTCCGCGGATCGCGAGCCGCGAGGGATCGGCGAGTCCGGTCCCGGCGAGTCCCTGCACGGCGGCGATCACGTCATCCACATCGACAACACCCCACTGGCCGCGAAGACGATTGCGGTACTCGCGACCGTACCCGGTTGAGCCACCGTAGTTGACATCGACGATGCCGATACCGCGACTGGTGAAGTACGCGTAGGTGGGCGAGTAGCCACCCGAACTATGCCCGGTGGGCCCACCGTGCACTACCGCGATAAACGGCGGCCTCTCTCCCTCGGGTGCCGTGAACTCGCCGTTTCGCGGCGGGTAGACGAAGGTGTGGACGTCACGGGCGCCGTGGAAGGTACGCGCCTCAGCCAGCGGCACGTACGCGGGACCAGGCATGGCGTCGACGTCGAGGCGCACGTCGGAGAGTGTCCCATCGGTGAGGTCAAGGATGCGAAGCCCCTTTGCCAGCGACGAACTGCCACCGGTGAGCAGTACCCGAGTTCCGCTCTGCGGGCCGAGCCGGATGCTCGTCAGTGGCAAGTCGATAGTCTTTGCAGTGCTGGCCGCCAGATCGAGAATTACCAGGCTGTCGTCTCCGACGGTACGTACCGCCAGGATGTGCGCCTCATCGAGCGCTCCGTAGCTGAGCGCCCCGAGTTGCCAGAGCGGACCGCCGAACTCGGCATCCTCATGATGAAGCACCGTAACCTCGCCCTGAAGGGTGACGGAATGAAGGTTCCACCAGCCGCTACGATCGCTGATCATCGTAAGGGTGGCGTCATCGACCCACTCCGGCTGCAGCACGCTCTCCGAGACGGATCCCGCGAGGGTCGTCACCGCTCCGGTGTGAAGGTCGGTCACCCGCAGTTCGGTGCCGTCCCACGGCATCTGCGGATGCTCCCACCCGATCCAGGCGAGACGGCCGCCGTCGGGAGAGAAGCGCGGGAAAGCGAGAAAATGCGATCCAGAGGCAAGCGAGCGGATACCGGCCTCGTCATCCGCACCGGTGCCGTCGAGCTGCACCGCCACGATGTCCCGTGTAATCGTGCCATCCGTGTGCGCCTCGCGAACCGCAACGACTTGAGACCCGCGGATGCTGATGTCGCCGAATCGAAAGCCCCGGCCGGCCGGCGTGAGCGGCACGGGCGTCGAGCCGCCGTCATCCAGCCGATAGAGCCGCTGGTCGCTGAACTCCACGAAGACGAGCGCGCGGTCGGCCGTTACCGCCCACGCTCCTCCCCCGTATTCATGCACGCGGCTGCGGGCATTCCACGGTGCGGGCAGCACGTCGCCCTTCGCGTTGCGCACGGCATACCGTCCACCCTCCCCAGGGCGACCCTCCAGCCACCACACGTCTTCGCCGACCCAGCAGCCTCCCTGCACGGGATGCCCGCTCTCGGCAATGTCGCGAGCCGAGATCGGCGAGAGCCAGGTTCCATACGGAGCGGTGATGGTCATCGGTCCATTCTGCCTGTCGGAGTGCTCGGATCGACCGCTCTTCCCGATCGATGGTGCTGCCGCTGCAACCCGTGCGCAATCCGCAGGGGACTGTTGGCCGGTCAAAGTACGCTCGAAGAGTGACCTCCCCATCCCCCGCCCTCGAGGCGTTGATTCTGCTCACTCGAGTGAATGCCGAGGCAATGGCGGCCCTCGACAAAGCCCTATCGCGCGTCGGATTGTGGCTCAATGACCTGTCGCTGCTTGGGCTGCTCCGGGATGCTGGCGCGCAGGGGCTGTCCCGCGCAGACCTGGCCAGAGCGCTCGCACAGTCGCAATCGCAGACACTCCGTCGCGTCAAACCGATGGAGAAGCTCGACTGGATCACGCGCACCGACGCCGGCAATTTCCGACTGAGCTCCCACGGAAGGGCGCTGGAGCTCGAGGCATCCGGACTCGCCGCGAATCGTTCGGAGGCCTGGCTCGACGGAGTTCTCGACGCTGACGAGATCTCGCAGCTCACGTCACTGTTGCGCAAAATCGGCTGAGGTTGCGCACTTCGACTCCCCGGTCACCGGGAGGGATCCGGCACAACCTGAGCCACGTGTTCGGGGCCGCGCCAGTACCAGC
>JAYTTG010000374.1:0-4963 GCA_043745175.1 Microbacteriaceae bacterium | reverse complement strand
CTCCCTCCGCGAGAAGCTTTCCCCGCCGCGATGTCGAACACATGCACCCCGCCGCGATGTCCAACACATGCACCCTGCATCAATGTCCGATTTCATGGACTCCGCCGCAACGTCATGGAGTGGTGCGCGCTGGCGGGGGGGAGGGGGGGGTATCCGCGACCATGCCCTACGGCTTGAGGATGCGCACCCGGCTTAGCGCGAAAACCACGAGCCCGAACAGCACAGTAAAGACCGCGATCGCGATGCTGTAGGCGGCCACCGAGCCATACCCGGTGGCGGGGTCGAGGAACGGATAGGGCACCCAGCCGTCGGTCGCACCCCGAACCAAGATCACCACAAGCCAGACGATCGGGTAGACCAGTACGATCCACAGTTTGTTGTATTTCAGCCTTGTGCGATCGGCGAAGAAGGCCCAGTCCACTAGTGCATAGATCGGGATGATGATGTGCAGGATGTTACTTGACCATCTGAGATCGAAAGAGCCCCCGAGGGATGCCCCGGCGAGCAGGGTGTTGTAGGTGATCCCGACGATCACGATGACTGTGGTTGCGGACGCACGCAGCAAGATTACCCAGGCCGGTTGCTTCTTTCGGCTGAGGATGAAATAGGCAGACGCAAAAAAGGCAACCATCGTGATGATGTTGCTCTGGATCGTGAAGTATCCGAAGAAGTTGAACGGATTGATGGTCACGCGCTCCGCGGTATAAACGAACTGGCCAACAATGGCGCTGAGGATGGCGAGCCCAGCGAGAAGCCGCAGTAGCCCGAAGATTCGCTTCACAGTGGTCCGCCATTTCGAGTGAGAGAGCGGTCATTGCCCGCTGCTAGACCGAGCGTATCGTGTCGAGACTTGTGGGAAAGACGAGCGCTACGCCGTGGCGCCTACACGGAGTTGCTGCCCCGTCAAGCCCACAGCGCTTTATTGATGCAACCCGTACTGTTCAATTCGCTGCCGCAGATCCCGGTCGCTCCTGATTTACCCTCTCCGAAGGATACGGCACATGGCAGACAACGAGCATGTCGAGACGACGGCGATTGTCAGCGCTGTACTCGACAGCCTGTTGGTGAAAGTCGCCGGAGGTGACGATGCGGCATTCCGGGATCTGTACGATCTTCTGGCACCGCGCGTCTACGGCTTGATCCGTCGTACGCTCATGGACACCGGACAGTCCCAGGAGGTGACCCAGGACGTGTTCCTCGAGGTCTGGCGGTCGGCGTGCCGATTCGATGCCGAGCGGGGCTCCGCAACAAGCTGGATCATGATGATGGCTCATGGCCGAGCGGTCGATCGTGTGCGGGCGTGCCAAGCCAGCCGGGATCGAGATCTGCGCATCGGAGCGCGTGATTACGAGGTTCATTTCGACCCCGTCTCCGAAACGGGCGAGCTATCGGTTGAATCGGCGCGGGTCACGGACGCGCTGGCTTGTCTGACAGACGTCCAGCGCGACGCGATCTCCATGACCTACTTCGAAGGGCTCACCGGTCCCGAACTCGCCGCGCGCCTCGATATTCCGGTCAGCACGATAAAGTCACGCCTGCGAGAGGCCCTCATCCGCCTGCGTGACGAATTCGGCATCGGGCCGAAGCTCGAAGGGTCGCTCGCGTCGTAGTGCCGGTCTTTCCATAGACTTTTGTCTATGGGAAAAATGACCGGATCGGCACGCGAACTCACGCTGCTCGCCGACCCCACCCGGGCGCGCATCATGCTGCTGATCAGGGACAGCTCGGGGGCACGGCAACTCGTCGGCATTCTCGCGGCGCAGCTCGGCCTGCGCCAGCCCACCGTGAGCCACCACGTGAAGGCACTGCTCGATGCCGGGCTGCTCGAGAGGGAGCCGCACGGCCGCACGGTCTGGTATTCGATCGCGCCCGACCAGGCCGATCGTGTCGCCGAGCTGTTGCCTCGGCCGTCGGAGATCTCGATATCCCGAGCGCTGTTGGACCGCATCTCTGCCGATCTCGCCACGCGCTTCTCCGGGATATTCACATCCGAGACCGTCGGTCGTTACGTGACGGAGAGCTACGAACTCCTCGCCGACCAGACGCGCATCACCCGGTGCCTTCCCTCCCTCACCGCTCGGTTCGCCGGCGACCGGCTAGCGGCACTCGCCGCAGGGCAGCGCCTCACGCTCGATCACGTGCCCGAAGTGCTATTCGTGTGCGTGCAGAACGCGGGTCGGTCGCAGCTGGCGGCGGGTATCCTGCGCCAGCTCGCTGGGGATCGCGTCACAGTGCGCACCGCCGGTTCAGCACCGGCCAGCGCGGTTCGGTCGATCATTGTCACCGCCCTCGACGAGATCGGTGTGTCGATCGGCGGGGAATATCCTAAGCCGCTCACCGATGAGGTAGTGCGTGCTGCCGACGTGGTGGTGACAATGGGATGCGGCGACGCCTGCCCGATCTACCCAAGTCGCCGCTACCTCGACTGGGAGCTCGAGGATCCGGTTGGTCTGCCGCTTGCCCGCGTGCGTGACATCCGTGACGATATTGACGCCCGGGTGCGGCAATTGCTCAGCACGCTTCCCATTGCATACCCATAGATAGTCATCGATTCGTGTGATCTCAGCTCCAAAGGATGACCGTACCTGATGCTTCCTCCGTTCTCTTCGTTCCTCTCTACACTGCCGGTTCCTTGCAGACGGCCGCCGGATTCAGGGGGCATTTTCCAGAGCAGCGGTCGAACTGTGCTCCGGCGGTTCTGAACCCGGCGACGAATTCATTCCGACCACTATCCAAGCGACGGCCGAGGATGGAATCGACGTGAGGGCTCGCATCCAGACGTTGCTCGCCGGGTTGGTTCCCGCTCGTGACTGACGGCCGGGGCTGGAATCTGCGGCGCTCTCCTCCTGGCGTCGAAGTAGGGCGGTCATCGAATGGCTCCGCGATTCCGACCCCGCCTGCTGGCGGGTGATGCGGGATGTCACCGACGACACGGGGGGTGTGGTCACCGCCGAGCGGGCGAAGATCGCCGCCGGAGGTTGGGGTGCCCGCCTGCTCGTCCTGCGGGGGAGTACGGACAGCGGGCGGGAAGTGCCCCTTCTCTCGTCCTCATAGAGGAGCCTGATTGCCAGCCGGGACGGCAACGGCTTCAAGCCTCCGGATGTTGCGCGAGTTCCGAGTGGATTCGGCTGGCGATTGCGCTCGGGCGTGCGACGAGCAAGTGGAACCAGCACGGATCGGACCACTTCGATGGTGAGATCGAGGCGTGCATCAACGGCCGGGCGGTGTCGGTCGGCGCCTACTTCGGTGAGGACGTGCGCGGCATCGTCGGCAGGCTACCGACCGAGCAGCTCGAGGACGGCGGTGGGAACTGTGGAGCCGGACGCGGATCAACCCCGGGACGTATGAGGCACTGATCACCGTGCGAGAAGACCTGCTGAAGTTCGAGCATGGGAACGGTCGACCGCCCGAGGTGATCACGGCTCGCGAACGGGGCCAGGACCATCCGCTGGACAGGCACCTGCTGCGCCGGATCACAATCGGCGGGATTCCGCACGAGCGTTGACCCGAGTTCCTATTCCCGACCCGCTGGTACTGCGACGTGCTGCGGGCGGTCCACTATCGGGGGGTAGCCGGTGTCGAGCCCGATGAGCGCACGGTCGAGGCCATCAACGTCGTCGAAAGCACGCGCGATAGCGACCGCTGGTGGCCGTTCCAGATCACGCGCGCGGGTGCGGTGCACTTCGAGCTCGAGGGCGCGGATGGCAAACCGAGCCGGCGTAACACCCTCCGAGCGATGCGGGTGTTGCGCTGCTATCGGGGGTGAGCATCCGGCTGTGGCGTCATTCCTCTGGGAACGCAAACCCCCCGCGCCGGCACCGCCGGTCGGGGAGTTCGCAGATGCTGTTACTCTCAGCAGACGCAGCCGTCGGCGCAGCCTACGTTGCAACAGCTTCCTTCGCAACAGTCATTCATGGTCGCCCCTTTCCCCACCCGTTGTCTACGGGTGACCTATTCGCAGCAGCCAGGGACTGTGCAGTTGGCATCAGTACAGGGTGCCGCGTCGTCCACGGCGAGAACGATCTCGGTGAGCGCCGAGATCGCACGGGTGAGGTGAGGATCAGCGATCTCGTAGCGAGTCTGTCGTCCTTCAGGAACGGCGACAACGAGGCCGCAGCCGCGCAAACAGGCGAGGTGATTGGAGACATTGGATCTCGTCAGCTCGAGAGTGTGGGCGAGCCGGGCCGGGTAGCCCGGCGAGTCGAGGAGGCTGACCAGGATCCTCGCGCGACTCGGATCGGCCATTGCGCGGCCGAGCCGGTTCATCACATCGATTCGAGACGCAATAGTCAGCATCTGCTGACTATACAGCTACGGCTGTACAATCTCAATGGTCCAGTGACCATGCCGATGGTGCGCATCCGGATAGTGCCCATGGCTGTGCGCAATCGCCTCGTGAGTATGCGCATGCCGGTGACGGATGCCCGGCGCCACTGCTTCGGGATGCTCGTGCTGGTGATGTTCATCGTGTGCGTGCCAGTGGTCATGAGCGATCGCCTCGTGGACGTGTTCGTGCTCGTGGCGCTCGGTGAGGTGGAGCCAGACTCCCAGGGCCATGAGCAGGGCGGCGATCACCAGGATGATCGTGACCGGTGCGCCGAGAATGACCGCGAGTACCGCCCCAAAGAACGGCGCGATGGAGAAGTAGGCACCGGCGCGGGCCGTGCCCACGTGCCGCATCGCGACGATGAAGAGCACAAGGCTCACTCCGTAGGCGAAGAATCCGACCACCATCGCGCCGGCGATGCTGATCGCGGGAGGCAGGGTGGCGCCGAAAGCGAAGGCGATGATGAGGTTCACCGGCCCGGCGACTCCGCCCTTGACGGCCGCAAGCCAGGTGGCATCCGTCAGCGCAATCTTTCGGGTCAGGTTGTTGTCGATGCCCCAGCACAGGCAGGCGCCGAGGATCGCGAGCGATCGCAAGACGGTGCCGAGATCCGCGCCGGACGGGATGCTCAGGACG